>JADGQI010000103.1 GCA_017881905.1 Chloroflexota bacterium | reverse complement strand
GGTGTCGGCGTGGGTGTGGGTGTCGGCGTCGCCGTGGGTGTCGGCGTCGCCGTGGGTGTCGGCGTCGCCGTCGGTGTCGGTGTCGGAGTCGGCGTCGCCGTCGGTGTCGGCGTCGGCGTCGGTGTCGGCGTGGGTGTGGGTGTGGGCGTGGGTGTGGGTGTGGGCGTCGGCGTGGGTGTCGGCGTGGGCGTGGCAGTCGGCGTGGCGGTCGGTGTCGCCGTCGGCGTGGCCGTCGGCGTCGGCGTGGGTGTCGGTGTCGGCGTGGGTGTCGGTGTGGGTGTCGGCGTGGCCGTCGGCGTGGCCGTCGGCGTCGGCGTGGCCGTCGGCGTCGGCGTGGGTGTCGGTGTGGCCGTCGGCGTGGGTGTCGGCGTGGGTGTCGGCGTGGGTGTCGGCGTGGGTGTCGGCGTGGCCGTCGGCGTGGGTGTCGGCGTGGCCGTCGGCGTGGGTGTCGGCGTGGCCGTGGGTCTCGGGGTGGCCGTCGGTGTCGGCGTCGGCGTCGGGGCCGTCGCGTCCGTGGTCACCACCAGCTGCGGAGGATGGAGGCCCTCGCGGCTGGAGTAGATCGCGCTGTTCGTGTTGCCGCTGACGATCGCGAAGCTGAACGTCCCGTTTCCGGAGACCACCGTCACCGGCACGGACAGCTCGGCCCACGTGCCCGTCGCCACGACTCCCAACGGCCCGATGGCGCTCCCCGGAACCGGGGCATTGGCCCAGGTCATCGCGGTCTCCGTCCAGGTGCTATTGGACGCGTCCACCTGCCCGCCGACGGGGCTCGGGTCGGTCACCCACAGGCGGAGCCTCGCACTCGTGACCGAGCCGATCAGCCCGGCGACCGTGAACCTGACGTACGAGCGGTACTCGGGGCTCGGGGCGCGGACCTGCAGCGTCGTCTGCGTCCCGAAGTTCTTGGTCGCGCTGCTCGATCTGACGAGGGTATCCGCGGATGCGTTGAAGGTGAGCGTGGTCGCCGCCAGCGTCGGCTGACTCAAACCGGGCAGGGCACTACCTGAGACGAGCAGGATCGCTGCCACGGCGATGACCGTGCCGACAACGCGCCGAGTCGCCCGTGAACGCGCTACACGGAGCTCGTGCTGGCGAATGAGCCTCCCCCTCCGATGCCCAGCCTGGTGCGAACGTACCATCCGGTTCGCCGAGAGGCAACCCGGTAATGTCCGACGTCGCGTCAGCGACGACTGTCGTGGCCGCCGGGAACGCTGCTAGCATCGCCGGCATGACCTCGACCGCGTACGACTTCGTCATCGTCGGCGGGGGATCGGCGGGCTGCGCCCTGGCGAACCGGCTGAGCGCCGACTCGTCCAACCGCGTCGTCGTCCTCGAGGCCGGGCGGCCCGACTACCGCCTCGACGCATTCATCCACATGCCGGCCGCGCTGACGTTCCCGATCGGCAGTCGCTACTACGACTGGAAGTACGAGTCCGAGCCCGAGCCGCACATGCACGATCGCCGCATCTACCACGCCCGGGGCAAGGTCCTCGGCGGGTCGAGCAGCATCAACGGCATGATCTTCCAGCGGGGGAACCCGCTCGACTTCGAGCGCTGGGCGTCCGACGCCGGCATGGCCACCTGGAATTACGCCCACTGCCTGCCGTATTTCAAGCGGATGGAGACGTGCCTCGCGGCCGGGCCCGACGACCCGTTCCGAGGCCACGCGGGGCCACTCGTCCTCGAGCGCGGCCCGGCCACGAGCCCGCTGTTCAAGGCGTTCTTCGCGGCGACGCAGCAGGCCGGCTACGAGCTGACCGACGATGTCAACGGCTACCGCCAGGAGGGGTTCGCCCCGTTCGACCGGAACATCCACGACGGACGCCGTCTCAGCGCCGCTCGAGCGTACCTCCACCCCGTCATGGGTCGGCCGAACCTCGAGGTCCGGACCCGCACCTTCGTCAACCGCGTCGTCTTCGACGGGCGGCGTGCGATCGGGGTCGAGGTGGCGACCGGGCGCGGACGGTCCGAGCTCGTCCGCGGACGCGAGATCATCCTGAGCGGGGGAGCGATCAATTCCCCGCAGATCCTGCAGCTCTCCGGCGTCGGCGAGGCGACCTCCCTGCGGGCCCTCGGCATCGAGGTCGTCCAGGACCTGTCCGGCGTCGGTGAGCACCTTCAGGACCATCTCGAGGTGTACATCCAGTACGCCTGCACCCAGCCGGTCTCGATGCAGCCCGCCGCCACCCAGAAGTGGCGCCGACCGTTCATCGGCGCCGAGTGGCTCTTCCTGCGCCGCGGGCCGGGCGCGACGAACCACTTCGAGGGCGGCGGGTTCGCCCGGAGCAACGAGGACGTCGCGTATCCGAACCTGATGTTCCACTTCCTGCCGCTCGCCATCCGCTACGACGGCTCGGCCGGGGCGGCCGGCCACGGGTACCAGGTCCACATCGGGCCGATGTACTCGGACGCGCGAGGCTCGGTCAGGATCGTGTCGACGGACCCGACCGTCCACCCTGCGCTGCGGTTCAATTACCTGTCGACGGCGCAGGACCGGCGCGAATGGGTCGAGGCGATCCGGGTCGCCCGGCGCATCCTGACTCAGCCGGCCTTCGATCCGTACAACGGCGGTGAGACGTCACCCGGGCCATCGGTCGAGACCGACGAGGAGATCCTCGACTGGGTCGCTCGTGACGCCGAGACAGCCCTCCATCCATCCTGCACGGCCCGGCTGGGCGTCGACGACGCCTCGGTCGTCGACCCGCTGACGATGGCCGTCCACGGGCTCGACGGGCTCCGGGTGGTCGATGCGTCCGTGATGCCGTACGTGACCAACGGCAACATCTATGCCCCGGTGATGATGCTCGCGGAAAAGGCGGCCGACCTCATCCTGGGCCAGACACCGCTCGCTCCCGAACCGGTCGAGTTCTACCGCCACCGGCGGGAGGCGCCGGTCTCCTGAGGGTGTCGCCGGATCAGGCGCCGGCGGCGACCAACCAGAAGTCGGTCCCGAAGGCGACCAGCAATCCGATCAGGAGCGCCGCGTTCGCCCACATCGGGGCGCCGGCCCGACGGGTGACCGAGATCATCTCGTTGAACACGAAGATCAGCGCCCCGGCGGCGAGGCCGAGGAACGCGATCGACAGGAGCGGCGCGGCGAACACGTAGCCCACGATCCCGCCGATGAACGCCGGGCCGCCGCCGATGATCCCGGCGAGCGCCAGGAATCCCCAGGTCGGACGGGTCCCCGAGGCGAGCGGAGCGGCGATCCCGAATCCTTCGGTCGCGTTGTGGAGGGCGAACCCGATGACCAGGGCCAGGGCCAGGGTGGTGGCACCGCCGGCAGCGGACGACCCGATCGCCAGGCCTTCGGACAGGTTGTGGAGCCCGAGACCGATCGCCGTGCCGAGGGCCACCTGACGTGGATCGACGATCGCCCCGGGCGACGGGCGGAGCCGTCCGGTGAACCAGACGATCGACATCAGGCCGATCGCCAGGCTGCCGACGAAGACGGCCCCGTCGACGACGACGTCGGTCGTCGGACCGCCCGACCGGGCGCTCTCGATGGCCGTCTCGATCGGCTCCACGGCCTGCGACAGGATGTCCCAGATCAGGAACAGGATCACGCCGGCGGCGGCCGCGGTGAGCATGACCTGGGCGCGCACGGATAACCCGCGCAACCGACCGACCGGCAGCCCGAGGAAGATCGTTGCTCCGGCGAAGGCCGACAGAAGCACGGTCTGGGCGAAGGTCATCGTGGCCGGTCTCCAACGGTTCGAGAGGAGGACGTCGGGGAAGGTAGCATCGCGAGAGCGTCGAGGTCAAGCGCCCTTGCAAGACAAGTGCAAGAGCACCTTCCTTGTGTCGTCGTTTCCATCGTCTTGCCTCCGGGGGAGCTGCGTGTCACCGTGACCGGACCACCGTCGGTGGGGGAGGACACAGGAGGCCACGAATGGCAAGCGGCAGCGGAACCAAGGCCGATCCCTGGATCCTGAAGACGCCCCCGGGGACGTCGGAGTACCAGATGTACCGCGACGAGGCCAGCGATCCACCGTCGATCGTCTGCCAGGTCGGCGGCACTCAGCTCCGCTACGACCTGCGAGCGATCGACGACCTCCACGCGATGCTCAAGGCGTCCGGCGACTGGATGCCGTTGGGCGCCGCGGACGAACAGAAGCCGGCAGCCGAGGGCACGGTCGAGTCCTGGGGCCGCTCCCCGGACAATCCCGTCGGCGGCTGGTACGGGCTCAAGAAGGGCCTTCGCGGGCGGTTCGGGATGTACATGCCCCCGCTCCTCGAGGCCCTCGGGCTGGCCGAGGTCACGCACGACCCCAAGAACAACCGGATGCGAGCCCTGTAGGGCGGGGTCCGAGCGGGATCCCGGCTCAGGCTAGCGCGAGGTCCGCGAAGGCGACCATCGACGGCGCGGTCAGATCCGGCTGCGCCTGCGCCGCCGGGGTGGCACCGGACCCAGGCTTGTCGTGACGACGGTCGATCCAGGCCGTGGACATCCCGAGCGCCTTGGCCGGGACGTGGTCGTGGTACAGGCTCTGGGCGACGTGGAGGATCCTCGTGGGCGGGACGTCGATCCGTTCGAACGCGAACGCGAAGTTCGCAGGATCGGGCTTGTAGGAACCCACCTGCTGGGCCGTGACGACCCAGTCGAACGCCACCCCGAGTCGACGGTTCGACGCGGCGAACAGGTCGTCGTCGCAGTTGGTGATCACACCCAACCGGAACCGCGTCTGGAGTCTCGACAAGGCGTCGACGGAGTCGTCGAACGGCGGCCAATCGGCGACCGAGCCCGAGAACCGGGTGACCTCGTCGGCGGACGGCTCGAAGCCGAGGTCGGCGCACAGGCCGCCGAGCGACCGACCGAGCACCTCACGATACCGAAGGTACGGACCGGCCTCGGCGGCAGCCTCCTGGCCCGCGTAACGCTCGAGAAGCTCGTCGTCGCCGGCCACGATCGAGCGCGGATCGAGGATCGCTCGCAGGGCGGCTACGATCCCCGTCTCCCAGTCGATCAGCGTGCCGTAGCAGTCGAAGGTCAGGGCATCGAACCGGGTGAAGTCGAGCTCGGTCATCGGCGATGTCACTTCTTCGGCGGGAGCGTCGCGACGTGGCCGATGGCTCGGTCGACCCAGAGGCCGGCGGCCAGCGAGTCGGTCGACGTCGTCGCGGGCAGGACCACGTAGCCGCGCATCGGGCGACCGGGCATCGGCTCGAATGGCCCTCCGCCGGCGGCGTGGAGCTCGGCCGCATCGGACTCGGACAGGCGCACGAACCAGCTCGCCTGGCGGAGGCCGGTCGCCAGGTTGCCGTTCACGAAGGCAGCAGGGTAGCCGAACATCTTCCGCTGGCTGGCGTCGGGTCGGGCCGAGAGCACCTCGTGGAAGCGCTCGACGAGGTCGGCGGGCGACTTGTCCCACGACGGCTTCGGATCGGGGTCGGGCATGACAGCACTCTCCTAGGCGGGTGATCGATCGAGTCGCTCGAGGACGGGCGCGAATGCCTCGAGCGATCCGAGGGTGATCGGGTCGAGTACCAACTGGACGTGGGCGATGCCCTCGAGTGCGTAGGCGCGCAGGACCCCGGCCATCGTCTCGGCATCACCCTCGAGCGGGGCGATCGACCCCTTGGCGAAGTCGCCCTGCACACGTCCGACCCCGCCGGGCAATCGGACGAGGATGGCCACGGTCCGCTCGATGGCCCCGGGATCGCGGCCCGCCGCTCGGGCGGCGGCATCGACCTTGGCCCGGAGCGGCGCGACGCCGGCCGGGTCGTTGCCGGTATCGGCGAACCAGGCGTTCCAGCCGTCGATGTACGGCGCGGCGATGGAGAGCATCCGCTCGCCCGTGGAACCGAGCAGGATCGGCGGACCGTCCGGTCGCGGGCCGCGCGGCCGGATCTCGCAGTCCCGGGCGGAGTAGTACGCCCCCTCGAAGTCGATCGAACCCTCGCGGAGCAGCGTCCGGATGATCGTGAACGCCTCCTCGAACCGGCTGATCCGATGGTCGAACGGGAACCCGAATGCGGCGTACTCGGTCTCGTTCCAGCCGGCGCCCAGACCGAGGATGAGCCGGCCGCCGCTGATCTCATCGACCGTCGCTGCTTTCTTGGCCAGCATCGCCGGGGCGTGGAAGCTGGTCGAAGCGACGAGTGGCCCGAGCTCGACCCGGGTCGTCACCGCGGCGAGCGCCGCCAGCATCGTCCAGCATTCCCACGGTCCGCGAGGCTCCGGATCACCGGGCCGGCGATAGAGGAGATGGTCGCCGTACCAGAGCGAGTCGAAGCCCAGCTCCTCGGCTCGACGGGCCATCGCCAGGTATTCGGCCCAGCGGACCTCGCGTTCGACCTCGGGGAGCTGGACGCCGACCCTCAGCGGCCGGGTCATCGGGGCGTCGTCGGGAGGCTCGTCACCCGGGGAGCCTAGCGCGTCGCGCGGGACCCGGTCGCGCGAGCCGGCTACCATCGGACGGGGTGCCACCCGGCACCCGGGCAGTCGATCCTTCTGGAGGTCATCCGATGCGGATCCTGGTCGTGGGCGCCGGAGGTGTCGGCAGCGCCTTCGCGCCGATCGCGGCGCGGCGCTCGTTCTACGACCGGGTCGTCGTCGCCGACTACGACCAGTCCCGGGCAGAAGCCGTCGTCGGTCGTCTCGGGGACCCGCGATTCTCCGCTGCGCGGGTCGACGCCTCGAAGGCGAACGAGGTCGCCTCCCTGTGCCGCGCGCACGGCATCACCCATGTCCTCAACGCGGTCGACCCGCGCTTCGTCATGCCGATCTTCGATGGGACGATCGCGGCCGGGGCTGACTACCTTGACATGGCGATGTCGCTCAGCCGTCCGCACCCGGACAAGCCGTACGAGCTGACCGGCGAGAAGCTCGGAGACGCGCAGTTCGCCGAGGCCGGGGCCTGGGAGGCCGCCGGGCGCCTGGCATTGGTCGGGATCGGCGTCGAACCCGGACTGTCGGACGTCTTCGCCCGCTACGCGGCCGATCACCTGTTCAGCGAGATCGACGAGCTCGGCGTGCGGGACGGCGCGAACCTGCAGGTGGCCGGCTACGACTTCGCCCCCTCGTTCAGCATCTGGACGACGATCGAGGAGTGCCTCAACCCGCCGGTCATCTGGGAGGCCGACCGGGGCTGGTTCACCACGCCGCCGTTCAGTGAGCCGGAGATCTTCGATTTCCCCGAGGGGATCGGCCCGGTCGAATGCGTCAACGTCGAGCACGAGGAGGTCCTCCTCATGCCGCGCTGGGTCAAGGCCAGGCGGGCGACCTTCAAGTACGGCCTCGGCGACGAGTTCATCAACGTGCTCAAGGTCCTCCACCAGGTCGGCCTCGACCGGACGGCGAAGGTCCGGGTGGGTGGGGTCGACGTTTCGCCGCGGGACGTGGTGGCGGCCTGCCTGCCAGACCCGGCGACGCTCGGCGATCGGATGACCGGCAAGACCTGCGCGGGATTGTGGGTGACCGGGACGGGCAAGGACGGGGCGCGCCGCCAGGTGTACCTCTACCACGTCGCGGACAACGAGTGGACGATGCGCGAGTACGGATCCCAAGCCGTCGTCTGGCAGACGGCGATCAACCCGGTCGCGGCCCTTGAGCTCCTGGCCGCCGGGACCTGGTCCGGGGCCGGCGTCCTCGGTCCTGAGGCGTTCGACGCCGTCCCGTTCCTCGATCTGCTGACCGAGTACGGGGCGCCGTGGGGGATGGACGACCGGACCGGCCGATAGAGCGGCCGGATCTCAGGCTTCGGCGGCCGCCGGCCGGATCTCGGTGTCCGGTGGATGGGGCTCGGGCGCCGGGGGGTCGGTCGTCGCGCTGTCGGGCAGCGCATCGGGCTCGGGCGGTCGGTCGCCCATGACCTGCAGGACGCTCCGCCACGTCGCGGACAGGACGCCGAGCAGCGGCACGGCCAGGAACATCCCGACGATCCCGGCGAGCTGTCCGCCGGCGGGGATCGCCAGCAGCACGATCGCCGGGTGGAGGCTGACCGCCTTGCCGTAGACCAGCGGCGCGATCAGGCTCCCCTGGAGGATGTTGAAGACGACCGTCCAGAGCCCCATGATCACGATGTCCTGGGTGGTGCCGACCGCGACGGCGATGAGGAACGCGATGATCGTCGCCAGGGCGCTTCCGATGTAGGGGATGAACCCGAGAAAGAACGACAGGATGGCCAATGGGGCGGCCAGCGGAAGGCCCAGGACGACCATGATCAGGAACTGGGTCAGGGCCCCGAATAGCGACAGGACCCCGGTGCTGATCATGTACCCACCGAGGATCCCGACCGCCCGCTCACCGGCACGGTCGACGATGTCGTGACGCCAGCCGGACAGGCCGCGGGTGATGGCGGCCCAGCCGCGAGAGCCGTCGCGGAGGGCGAAGAACGATAGGACCGCTGACAGCACGAGGCCGACGAACAGCGCGGTCAGCCCGGTGATGATGTCCTGAAGCGTGCTGAGGAAGCCGCCTCCGACCCCCGACGCGATCGCGCTGGGCCAATCGACGCCTGAGATCGCCGATGAACCCGTCGTGGTCGTCGAGACGATCTCGGAGCCCTGCTTCACGAGGACGATCAGGGACATGATCGTCACGACGACCACCACCGCCCAGGCGGTGACCGCCACCAGGATCGAGGCTCGCCCGCGAGGCCATCCGCGTCGCATGAGGATGTCGACCGCCGGCAGTAGGGTCGCGGCGAGGATGATCGCGACGGTGACAGGTCCGACTACGAGCGGAACGTTCGCGGCGGCCTCGATCACCAGCCAGCCCATCGCGAAGGCGATCAGCAGCCGCCAGCTCCATTGACCGAGCCGGTCCAACCAGCCGGGGACCGCCGGCCCGCCAGGCACGATCATGGTCGTCCGATCAGCCCCCTCGTTGAGCACAGAGGCCGCTGCGGCCCAGATGGCGGGCAGGAAGGCCGCGACCGGGACGGCCAGGAACAGGCCGACGAGGCCTCCGAGGGCGAGGCCCGCCGGGAGGGCGATGAGGATGACCGCGGGGTGGAGGTTGACCGTCTTGCCGTACACGAGCGGCCCGAGGTATCGCCGCTTAAGGACGTTCGTCACGGCGATCAGCCCGAGCAGGATCGCGACCGTCAGCCAGCCGCCGCTCGCCCACGTGAGGAGGATGAGGACCAAGATGGCCAGGAAGCTGCCGACGTACGGGATGAACCCGGCGAACAGGACGAGGACGGCGAGCGGGCCGGCCAGCGGGACGCCGAGCAGGACCAGGAAGACGAAGTCGGAGAGCGCGTCGACGGCGGCGATGACCGCCGAGCCGCGAAGGAACCCGCCGACCTGGAGGAGGGTGTCCTCGCCGGCGGTCGACAATGTGGCTCGGCGCCACTCGTCGGCCGGTCGGAGGATCCAGGCCCACGCCTTATCCCCGTCCTGGAGCAGGAAGAACAGGGTGAACAGGGACAGGACGCCGATCGTCCCGAGCGTTGCCGCGGCGCCGGTGATCGACGAGACCTCGGCCGACAGCCACGTCTCCAGCCCGTTCTCGACCGTGCCGATGACCGCTGCGACCTCTGGCGGGAGCACGGTCTTCGTCAGCGCCGCCTGGAGTGCGGTGATCGCGTCCTGGACCGCCGTGAGGACCTTGGCGACGTACGGGACGATCGCGACGGCGATGAGGATAAGCGCGCCGAGGATGACCCCGACCGCGCCGAGCGTCCCGACCGCGGCCGCCTTCGACCGCGACCAGCCACGCGCCCGCAGGCGCTGGACGTACGGCGAGAACGCCGCGGCCACCAGGATCGACACGATCACCGACACGGTGGTGGTTGACAGGACGACCGCGAACGCGATCAGGAACGCCGCCAACGCGAGCGTGACGAGGACCCGCCAGCCGACGGCGGCGATCCAGCGGAGCCAATCCGGCGCCAGCGGATCCTGTCCGCCGAGGTCCGGGATCGGGTGGGTCGTGTCCATCCGCGCATCTTAGGTCACGGGTCGAGCGCCGGAACGACTGGTCCACACGTGGGCCGAGTTCGACAGCTGTCAACAGCTGGACGCACTCCCACCCTACCCGTCCGCCCCGGACCCCGGCCATCCGCGCGGACCAACGGGCGTTGCTCCCCCGACCTTCGGGGCCTGCCCGGTCGAGGGGCCCACCGAGGACGATGGCCGTGTCATCCGACGCCGAGGGAACCGATGCTCGTCGACTTCACCGGCTTCGCCGGAGATTGCCTGATCACCGGCCGGCTCGACCTCCGGGCCACGCGCCTGACCGACCAGCTCAACGCCGAGCCGGCGGTCCACCTGGTCGACGTCCTGCTCGAGGGACTGCTGGACGGGCGCCAGGTCGCGGCTCCGACGTTCAGCATCGGGCGTGCCGACCTCTGCGCCGTCAAAGCCGGACCGCCGCGCGGCTCGCACCGGCTCCGGGCGGCGACCGAGCTCCACCGGCTCCAGGCCCAGCTCGGACCCTATACCGTCCTCGGTCGTCTCCACGCCCCGCCCGGAGCCGAGGCGCTCCGATCGATCAACGACCGCGACGTGATGGTCCCGCTGACGGACGCCACGATCGCCTACCTCATCGGAGGCATGCTCGAGGTCCGAGACGCCCCGACGCTGATCATCAATCGTGAGCTGGCTAGCTGGATGCGCGACGCGGACGCGGATCCGCCCGGCCCTCCGCCGCTCCAGCTGGTCGACACCGCTCGCATCTGACGGGCAATCGGCGCCGACCGAGGCGGGTCATCCCGGCCGGCATCGCGACGAGATCCGCCAAGCAACTCCAGGGCTGGCACTCGACCTTCACGAGTTCGCTGCCACGCACTCGCTGGCGATCAGGATCGCTCCGACCCAGCTGATCTCCGACGACTCTGGGGCGCTACGCTGCCGATCGGCTAGGTCGCGGTTCGGAGGGCAAGCTGGACATGAGCGCGTTGACCGGACTCGTCCGGGCGAACCGGTTCACCCCGGACATCGTCCCGTGGTTCGAAGGCAAGCTGTTCTTCGAGGGGGAGCGTCGTCGGCCATACCTCGAGCAGTTCGCGATGCTGCTCCTCCTCTCCACCATCATCGCCACGGCGGGTGTGATCGGCGACTCGACCGCGACCGTCATCGGGGCGATGATCGTCGCCCCGTTGATGACGCCGATCATGGCCGTCGCGGCGGCGTTGGTCACGGGCCAGGTCGCACGAGCGTCGCGCTCGCTCCTGCTGGTCGGCATCGGGGTGGTGGCGGTCGTGCTGTTGAGCTGGGCGATGGGACTGATCTACCCCGGCTTCCTGTCGTTCCAGACCAATTCCCAGATCCTCGGGCGGACGTCGCCGCGGGTCATCGACCTCGTCGCGGCCCTCGCTTCGGGCGCCGCCGGGGCGTTCTGCATGAGCCGGAAGGACGTCTCGGACTCGTTGCCCGGTGTGGCGATCGCCATCTCGCTCGTGCCTCCGCTGTGCGTCGTGGGCCTGTCGCTCGCCCACGGCCAGACCGCCGACGCCTCGGGAGCGTTCCTCCTCTTCGCCGCGAACACGCTCGCGATCCTTCTGGCCGGCGGGGGTCTCCTCGTCCTCCTCGGGCTGAGCGCGGCCCGGACCGACGACCTCCGGGGTCATGCCCGACGCAACGCCTTCGTCGCCATCGGCTTCGCGATCGTCGCCGTGACGGTCCCGCTCGCGGCGACTGGTGCCCGGATCACCGCCTCAGCGCAGGATGAGGCCCGCGCCACGACCGTCGCCGACGCGTGGGCCTCGGCGGCTGGATATCGCGTCCGCGGCGTCCTGGTCGAGGACGACTCGGTGGACGTGACGGTGACCGGCCCCGGCGTCGAGCCGCCGGTCCTGTCGCTGGCGGCGGCGCTCGATGCGGCGCTCGGGCGGGCGGTGTCGCTGCGGCTCGAGACCATCCCATCGACGATCGATGAGGTCGTTCCCTGAGCGTCGTTCGGTCCGGGTCTAGATACCCGCGATCGAGCGTGAGGTCATCCGCGGCCCGCGTCGCGGAGGCCCGATCCCGGCGGCCTCGATGAGGCGGACGACGCGCCCACGCTGCCCGCGGTAGGGCTCGAGCAGCTCGAGCATCCTGGCATCGTCACCGCGCGGCTCGCCCGCCAGCGCGAAGGCCACCATGCTCGGGAGGTGGTAGTCACCGATGCTGACGGCGTCCGGATCCCCGAGCGCCACGCGGGCGACCTCTCCCACGGTCCACGGGCCGACGCCCATCACCGATCCGAGGCGACGATAGGCGTCCGGCAGCGCGAGCGTCGCGATCTCCTCGAGGCGGTCGGCCAGCCCGCCCACCCGCTTGAGCGTCTCGGCTCGTCGTCGTTCGAGCCCGAGCGGGTGGTAGGCGTGGTAGGGCAGCTCGGCCAACCGGGCCGGCGTCGGCTGCAGCCGGAGCCCGAACGGACCGGGCGCGGCCTCACCGTACGTGCGGATGAGCGCTCGGTAGACCCGTCGGGCCTCGTCGCCGGTGATCTTCTGCTCGAGGATCGCCGGGACGAGCGTCTCGACGACCGCAGCGGTCCGCGGGAGGCGGACGCCGGCGAACCGGCGCGCGAGTTCGACGATGAGTCGGTCGGCCGGTCGAAGCAGGTCGAGCGCCGTCGGATCGTCGTTGAGGCCGAGCAGATCCGCGGCTCGAGCGGTCGCCCACGCGGCACCCGGCCCCCAGCCTCGGACGATCAGGTCGGCGCCGGTGTCGACGATCTCGATGGTCGCCGGCCCGTCGGGCGTCCTGGTCCCCCGGACCGCGCGACCGGCCGCGAGTCGGATCGTCGGGTCGCCGTGGCCGTGGCGCAGGGGCGACAGGGTCAGAACCAGCTCATAGCGGTCCGGTCGCGGGAGTCGGGTCTCGACGTCCGGTCCGGCGACGACCGTCACCCGCCCCGGGGCTCCCACCCGTCCGGAGCCAGCTCGAACCCATCGAACGAGAACGCCGGAGCGACCGTGCAGCCCACCAGCGTCCAGGGTCCAAGGCTGCGAGCCGATTGCCAGGCACCGGCGGGCACGGTCACCTGCGGTCGCTCGCCATCCTGGATCGCGTCTCCGAGGCGGTGACGGGCCAGGTCACCCGGCTCGGTCGCGATCGACAGCTCGAGCGGCGCTCCGGCGCAGTGATGCCAGACCTCCGCCGCGTCGACCCGATGCCAGGCCGAGATCTCACCGGCGCGAAGGAGGAAGAGGATGGCGCTGCCCGCGCCCCGACCGCCGTCGGCAGGGATGTCGCGCCACGTCTCCACGTAGTGGCCGCCCTCGGGATGCGGGACCAGGCCCAGCCGTTCGATCAGGATCGACGCGTCGAGGTCGGACATGCGATGGAGGATAGCGACGTCGGACACGACCCCTCCGGTCAGGCGGTACATTTCCGCCATGTGCAGAAGCATCAAGACGCTGCGTCGGGCGGAAGAGCCGGCGACGGACGAGGAGGTCGCTGCCGCAGCGCTCCAGTTCGTACGGAAGGTGAGCGGTTATCGGGTCCCGTCCCAGCGGAACCGGGAGGCCTTCGATGTCGCGGTCGGCGAGATCGCCGAGGCCTCGCGTCGCCTGCTCGACACGCTCGCCGCCGCGCGATGACGGCGGTCCAGGCGCCGACCGGGCCGATCCGTCGTCCACCGACGTGGTGGCAGCGTTCGGGCCTCGACGTCCGCGACGGCCGGCTGTCGATCGCGGGTCAGGACGCCGAGCAGCTCGCCCGCGAGCACGGCACGCCGTTGTTCGTCTACGACCTCGAGCGGGTCGCCGAGAACGCCCGGCGGGTCGTCGGCGCGCTCGGTCGGGCCGGTCTGCACCATCGCGTCCGGTTCGCGCTCAAGGCGAATCACCAGCCCGAGGTCCTGGCGGTCTTCCGCGGGCTGGGCGCGCCTGGGACGCCGTCGGCGATCGGGATCGACGCCTGCTCGCCGGGCGAGGTCCAGCTCGCGCTCGCCGGCGGTTGGGCTCCCGAGGAGATCAGCTTCACCGCGACCAACTTGTCCGACCGCGACCTCGACATCCTGCTCACGTCGGGCGTCCATCTCAACCTCGACGCGATCAGCCAGGTCGAGCGGGTCGGTCGTCGGGCACCCGGGCTGCGGATCGGGCTCCGGGTGAATCCCGGTGCCGGAGCCGGGTACCACGAGGGTCTGGCCTACAGCGGGACCCGTCCGACCAAGTTCGGGATCTACGCCGATCGACTCGATGAAGCGGTCGACGCGGCTCGACGCCACGACCTGACCATCGACCGGGTCCACTTCCACGCCGGCTCGGGCTGGCTCGCGGACGGACTCCCGTCGTTCGAAGCCGCGCTCAGCGCCGCGGCCCGGATGGTTGGCCTGCTGGTCGAGCGCGGCTGCCCGATCGACGAGGTCAACGTCGGCGGCGGGCTCGGGGCGCCGGCGCGCCAGGACGAGCGACCGATCGATCTCGACGCCTACGCCGCGGTGCTGGCGAGGCATCTCGGGCCGCGTGGCGTCGCGGTCGGGGTCGAGCCGGGGGACTACCTGGTCAAGGATGCGGCGATCCTGCTCGGCGAGATCGTCACCATCGAGGATCGGGGCGGGACGCGCTTCGTCGGCCTCGACCTGGGCTGGAACGTCGATTGCTCGTACTTCATCTACCGGTTCGCGCAGGAGGTCGTCCTGTGCCGCGACCCCGAGGCCGAGCGGACCCAGCTCGTCACCGTGGCCGGCCACATCAACGAGGCAGGCGACATCTTCGCCGAGGACTACCCGTTCCCCGAGGTCCGCGAGGGCGATATCGTGGCCTTGCTCAACGCCGGCGGGTACAAGCAATCGATGAGCTCGACGCATTGCCTGCGACCGATGGCGGAGGCGCTGTTCCTGGAACGACGACCGTGACGACCGTGGCTCCCGGACCCCTGGTGGCGCCCGATGTCGCGATCACGGCCCCGGCCCTGTCCGACGGCCTCGACACGCCGTGCGCCGTCGTCGACCTCGATCGGCTCGAGCGGAACATCGCCCGGATGCAGGCGTCGGCCGACCGTTCCGGCGTTTCGCTCCGGCCGCATGCGAAGACGCACAAGAGCGTCAAGGTGGCCGAGCTCCAGCTCGCGGCCGGTGCTCACGGACTGACCGTCGGGACGCTCGGCGAGGCCGAAGTCTTCGCCGACAAAGGGGTCGCCGACCTGTTCCTCGCCTACCCCATCTGGGCCTCCGATGCGAAGGCGCGACGGATCCGTGAGCTGCACGAGCGGGTCGCGCTGCGGGTCGCCGTCGACTCCGTGGAGGGCGCCGAGGCGCTCGGCCGGGCGGCGGCAGGGTCGACCCGGCCGCTGGAGGTCCTGGTCGAGCTGGACTGCGGTGGGCACCGGACGGGGGCTCGGCTCGACGAGGCGGTCGCCATCGCCCGGGCGGCCGATCGAGCCGGTCTCCGGACGATCGGGGTCATGACCTACGGAGGGCACGCATACGCGGGGCGCGAGGCCATCGTCCCGGCCGGGGCCGACGAGGTGAAGGTGGTCAGCCGGGCGGCCGACCTCCTCCGCGCCGCCGGGTTCGAGATCGCCGTGCTGAGCGTCGGGTCGACGCCGACGGCCTCGCTCCCGGTCCCGGCTCCGGTCACCGAGGTCCGGCCCGGGACCTACGTCTACCACGACCGCGGCCAGGTGTGGCTGGGGTCATGTGAGCCGGACGACATCGCGTTCTGGATCGCCACGACGATCACGAGCGTGGCCGTCCCGGGCCAGGCGATCGTCGACGCCGGAGCCAAGGCGTTCGCCCGGGACACGCTCCGAGCGGCCCCCGGGCTCGGACTCGGCCTCCTGCCGACGCTGCCCGGGGTGCTCCGGGAGGTCAACGACTATCACGGCTACGTCGAGCCGAGGGGCCCGACCCGCGGCCGCCCGGGGGAGGTGCTGCCGCTGGCCCCGAACCACGTGTGCCCGGTCGTCGACCACTACGCGGAGACTGTCATGGTGCGAGCCGGGCGCGTCGTCGACGTCTGGGCCGTCGACGCCCGTGGACGATCACGGTGAGCGATCCACGAGGTGACGCTGCGGTGCGCCCGATGTCCGGCCGGGCCGCGGTCGTGACCGGAGCCGGCCGAGGCATCGGCTACGCGATCGCCGAACGGCTGGTCGCGGACGGTGCCAGCGTCGTCGTCGTGGACATCGCCGCGGAGCGGATCCGGGCGGCGGCGGACCGCCTCGAGACCGGCGCCGGTCGGAGCGGCGCGGTGTTCCCGGTCGCGGCCGACTGCTCGATCCGGGCCGACGTGGAGCGATCGATCGAGGCCTGCCTCGAGCGGTTCGGGCGACTCGACGTGTTCGTCGCCAACGCGGGGATCGGCGAGACGGTGCCGTTCCTGGACACGAGCGACGAACTATGGGATCGGACGATGGCGATCAACCTGCGCGGCGTCTTCCTCGGGATCCAGGCGGCCGGGAGGACGATGCGCGAGCGAGGCGGCGGCCGGATCGTCGCAACGGCGTCCACCAACGCCTTCTGGATGGAGACGGAGCTGACCGCGTACGACGCATCCAAGGCCGGGGTCGTCGGACTGGTCCGGACGGCGGCGATGGAGCTCGCGCCGCACGGGATCACGGTCAACGCGGTCGGTCCGGGGATGATCGCGACGGATCTGACCCGTGACACGGTAGAGGATCCCGAGCGCTCCGCGATCTACCTCCGACAGATCCCCGCCGGCAGGTTCGGGACGCCGGCTGACGTCGCGGGCGCCGTCGCCTTCCTCGTGTCGGCCGACGCGGCCTGGATCACCGGTCATGTGCTCGTCGTGGACGGCGGTCAGACGCTGGGCACGCCCCAGCCGTAGGTCGGGGGGCGGTCCCCCGACGCGGCTACACTCGCGGCGTGAGCGACGACGCGTTCGAGCCCGACCTGCCGATCCGCCATGCGACAGCGGTCCGGATCGTCGCCGTCCGGGGGGCATCGACCGAGACTCGCCAGGACACGCTTGTCGGCGAGGAACCGCTCGAGATCCGGGCGGCCGGACCCGGTCAGGAACCGGTCGCGGTGGCCGTCACGATGCGGACCCCCGGATCGGAGGACGAGCTGGCGGTCGGGTTCCTGCGGACCGAGGGGCTGATCGACGACGACGACGTGGTGGCCGTCGAGCTCGGTGACTCGGCCAAGCTGTCGCGCCCGGACGACACGGTGATCGTTCGCCTTCGCCGGGCGTTCGATCCGTCGCTCATCGCCGAGCGTCACTTCGTCGCGACCGCGAGCTGCGGCATCTGCGGCAAGGCGTCGCTCGACGAGATCGCCGTCCGCTGCGACCCGCTGCCGGCCGGACCGATCGTCTCTCGCGAGGTGGTGCTGACGCTGCCCGACGCGCTTCGAGCGGCCCAGCGGGTGTTCGCGGCGACCGGTGGGCTCCACGCCTCGGGGCTGTTCGAGCCCGGCGGGCGGCTCATCGCGGTCCGCGAGGACGTTGGGCGGCATAACGCCCTCGACAAGCTCGTAGGCTGGGCCGTGCTCGGCGGCCGGATGCCGCTCCACGACCACGTGCTCCTGGTCAGCGGCCGGGTCAGCCTCGAGATCGTCCAGAAGGCGGCGGTCGCCGGGATCCCGATCCTGTGCGCCGTGTCCGCGCCGTCCGACCTCGCGGTCGAGGCGGCCACGCGCTTCGGGCAGACGATGATCGGCTTCCTGCGCGGCGACGGCTTCAACGTCTACACGGGTCCCGAGCGGCTCCGGCTGTAGGTCGGATCACGCCGCTCGACCCGGTCGGTGCTCGTGATGAGCCACGCGAGGACGGTCCGGGCCCGGCTGCGCCCGGCGGCGCTGCGTGCCGCGCGGCCACGTCGATCGTGGTGGCAGCGATCACGGCATGAGTCATCTCGAGCGGCCTCGATATCACGGGCATTGCTAGCCGACCGGTTACCCGCACGGAGACCGCCCGGATCGACGCGTGCGGGCCGCTCTGTTCGTCGTTCTACGAATGTCCCTGATGAACTGCGGCTCACAGGACCGTCCGAGCTCCCGATCGAGTCGGACGGACGTCCTCGTAACAATGTCCGTGGTATCCGAGTGACGGACGACCCAAACCGGGGGACGGACGACCCGGACCCGGCGACGGACGACCCGAGCCCCTGAACGATGCGATCCGGGTCCTAGCGGCGGCTCGTCCGCGGCTGATCGCCCGTGGGTTTCGACGGCCCGCCCGCGGGCGGGCTCGGGGTGGTCCCTGGCGTCGGCGGGATCCGCTCGGGATCGACCGGCCCGCCGACGGCCTGCGATGACTCGGTCGGGTCCGCGGTCGCTGCCTGACGGCTCGGGGCGGCGGCGACCGCGGCGTCGATGGAGCGCTTGAACCGAAGGACCAGGTAGCCGATGACGATGGCCCCGACGACGACCAACGGGATGAGGATCCCGAGGTCTGCGGCCGAGCCGAGGATGGCCAGGATGCCGATGACTGACAGGACCATGCCGGCCAGGCCGACCAGGTACCACAGCCACCGGAAGTGGTTCGGCAGCGGGCCGGACACCGTCAGCCGGGCCCGCGGTTCTGGACGAACTGGAAGCCGAACCGACCCTTGATGCAAAGGTGTCCGTCCGTCACGGACGAATCCATCGGCGAGGTGACCTTGACGATGTCGTTGTCCTGGACGTGGAGCGACAGCGTGCAGCCGACGCCGCAGTACGGGCAGATCGTGTCGGTCATCGTCTGGGCGGACTCGTCCCAGGTCCCGGCTTCGCGCATCTCGTGCTCGGACCGGAACATCAGCGCCCCGGTCGGGCAAACGCCGATGCAATTGCCGCAGTAGACGCAGGCGGAGTCCGGGAGGCCCACGTTCCACTCGGTCGAGATCCTGGCGTCGAACCCGCGACCCGCCACGGCGATCGCGAAGGTGTTCTGGGCATCGACCCCGCAGGCCTCGACGCACTTGTAGCAGAGGATGCACTTGGAGTAGTCGCGGACGTACAGCTCGTTGTCGATCTTGACCGGCTGCCCGACCGTCGCGGCCGTCGGCTCGCCCACGGCGGCATGATGGTGCCCGGCTTCGCGCGCGTCCCGTTCGTCGGCCGCGGCCGGGTTCGCGGACGGTCCGAACCGCGTCGGATCGGCGCGGTAGCGCTCGGTGTACGCGGCGATCGACCCATCCGGCGCCTGCGGCCCGGCGAGACCGACGTCGACCGACGAGCCGAGGAGCTCGAGCACCAGCTTGCGCGAATGCCGGACCCGCTCGGAGTCGGTCATGACCTCCATCCCGGGCTCGACCTTGCGCGAGCAGGCGGGAGCCAGGACGCGGGCGCCGGCGACCTCGACCACGCAGACCCTGCAGACGTTGACGGGGGTCAGGCTCTCGAGGTAGCACAGGGTCGGCGTGTCGATCCCCTCGGCGCGGCACGCCTCGAGGATGGTCGAGCCGGCGGGGACGGACACCGCTCGGCCGTCGATCGTCAGCTCGACCGCGCCGACCTCGGCGGCGAGCGGCGCCTCGGGCGGATGGCTCGGCCGTGCCGGGGGCTCGAACAGGATCGGGTCGATGCTCACAGGCTCATCATGCCCGGCTGGCGGAAGGCGCTCTCGATCGCGCTGCTGGCCGTCTGGCCGAGGCCGCAGATCGAGGCGTCGCGCATCGCCTGGCCGACGTCCCGGAGGAGCGCGAGCTCGTCGGCCGCGGACCCCCGTGGTCGGCCCGCCGCGAGCCGCGCCAGGATCTCCTCCTGCCGGACGGACCCGACCCGACACGGGACGCACTGCCCGCACGACTCGTCGCGGAAGAAGGCCGCGATCCGGCGGAGCGTGCCGACCAGGTCGGCGGTGTCGTCGAAGACCATCACGACCCCGGAGCCGAGGGTGGCCCCGATCGCCCGGGTGCCCTCGAACGTAAGCGGCGTGTCGAGTGCCTCTGGGCCGACGAACACCCCGGCCGCACCGCCAAGGAGGATCGCCTGGATCGTGCGCCCGGTGCGGACGCCGCCGCCGAGGTCGAGCAGCTCGCGCAGGGTGACACCGAAGGGGACCTCGTAGATCCCGGGTCGTTCGACGTTCCCGGACAGGCAGAACAGCTTCGGGCCGGTCGAACCGTCAGTGCCGATCGCCGCGAAGGCCGCGCCGCCCTCGAGGACGATCGCCGGGATGTTGGCCAGCGTCTCCACGTTGTTGACCGTCGTCGGCTTGCCGAACAGTCCGACCTCGACCGGGAACGGGGGCTTGTTCCGGGGCTCGCCGCGCTTCCCTTCGATCGACTCGAACAGCGCCGTCTCCTCGCCGCAGATATAGGCTCCTGCGCCTCGACGGATCTCGATGTCGAACGACACGCCCGAGCCCAGGGCGTCCGGACCGAGCAGGCCGGCCGCGCGGGCCGCTCCGATCGCGGCGGTGACGCGAGCTTCGGCGAGCGGATACTCGCCGCGGATGTACAGGTAACCGCGCTCCGCGCCGGTCGCGAACCCGGCGATCG
This sequence comes from Chloroflexota bacterium, assembly GCA_017881905.1. Classification (GTDB taxonomy): domain Bacteria; phylum Chloroflexota; class Limnocylindria; order Limnocylindrales; family CSP1-4; genus Chersky-267. The sequence continues at coordinate 1,620 of JADGQI010000103.1, read as the reverse complement.
TCATCGCCTCGACGGTCGCGAACGGGTCGTCCTCGAGCAGCGCCCGATCCTTGAAGGTCCCGGGCTCGGACTCGTCGGCATTGCAGACGAGGTAGTGGGGCCGGGTGATCTGAGCGGCGACCGCCGCCCACTTCCGCCCGGTCGGGAAGGCGGCTCCGCCTCGGCCTACCAGCTTCGCGTCGGTGACCTCCGAGATCACGCGCTCCGGCCCGAGGGCGATCGCGCGCGCGAGGGCCTCATAGCCGCCGTGCCGCCGGTAGTCGTCGAGACTCAGCGGATCGATCCGGCCGATCCGGGCGAGGATCCGCAGGCCATCGTCGCCAGCCTGCGGGACGGACCGGCGGGCTACCGCCAGGCGATCGTCGGGGGTCGGAGCCGCGACCGGACCGACGGCCTCGATCCTGGGTGCGTCGAACCGCGCGACGATGCCAGCCGCATCGATGGGGGCGACCGCAAACGACGTCGGGCTCTCGCCGGCGGACGTGAACAGAGCGGCCGGCGCGCGCTCGCACTGACCCAGGCAGGGGCTCCGCAGCCACGTGGCCCGGCCGTCGCGGGTGGGCTGCCCGGCCGGTCCGAGGCTTCGGCCGAGGTCCGAGCACACATCCTCCGCACCGGCGAGCCGGCAGGCGATGTCGTCGCAGACGTGGGCGACCAGCGGGGGTCGCGGCGTGGTCGCGAACAGGGCGTAGAAGGTGGCCACACCGTACGCCTCGGCCGGGGGCACCGACAGTCGGCGACAGACATAGGCGAGGGCGGGCTGGCTGATGAAGCCGACCCGGGCCTGGATCCCGTGGAGCGCCGGGATGAGCAGGTCGCGATGCGACCGCGCCTCGTGTCCACCACGGGCGATGTGACCGTCGGCCTTCGAGTCGCGCACGCCGCCGTGCCAGCCGCTCGCCGGGGGGCCGATCAGCGGCGACAGGACCGCGTCGACCGCATCCCGTTCAGCCGGCGACGCGAGCGGGGCGACCACGTGGAGATCCATGCCCCCGCAGTGTAGCGAGGGCGTCGCGTCCGAGGCTCGACCGGGTCCCCGGCACGGGTCCCCCGGGCGGCGGATCTCCGGCCTTCCGGCCCCGCCGCGACCCGGCGCCTAGGCCCGGACCGGCGCGTCCAGCTTCTCGATCCGGATCGCGGTCGCCTTGAACTCGGCGGTCCCGGACTTCGGATCCGTCGCGTCGATCGTCAGGAGGTTGACCGCGACCTCGTCCTGGAAATGCATCGTCATGAACGTCAGGCCCGGGCGAAGCGACGGATCGATCCGGATCGGCGTCTCGACCTGGCCCCGGCGCGACACGACTCGGACCCGCTCGCCGTCGGCCAGCCCGTGCTCCGCCGCATCCTCCGGCGAGATGTCGAGCGACTCGCCGCGGCGGAGCGGGGACGTGTAGCCACCGGTCTGCACGCCGGTGTTGTACGAGTCCAGCCGGCGGCCCGTCGTCAGCCGGATCGGGAAGTCGTCGTCGAGGCGGTCGACCGGCGGGTCGTGATCGACTGGCACGAACGGCACGCGGTTGCCGGGGATGGGCTCCTCCCACAAGCGGGAATGGAGGAACAGCTCGCCGGGATGGGTCTCGTCGTAGCACGGCCACTGGAGACCGCCCTCGGTCTCCAGCC
>JADGQI010000102.1 GCA_017881905.1 Chloroflexota bacterium | reverse complement strand
GCGATGTGGAACGCCTCGGCGATCACCCGGGGCAGGTCGTCGGCGTCCCGGACGAGGTAGTTGTGCTTCGTCATCGGCAGGGTGATGCCGGTGATGTCGATCTCCTGGAAGGCGTCCTTGCCGATCAGGGCGCCGGGGACGTTGCCCGTGATCGCGACCATCGGGATCGAGTCGAGCAGGGCCGTCCCGATCCCGGTGACAAGGTTCGTGGCGCCCGGGCCCGAGGTGCCGATGCAGACCCCGACCCGACCGGTGACCCGGGCGTAGCCGTCGGCCGCGTGGGCGCCACCCTGCTCGTGCCGGACGAGGATGTGGCGGAGCTCCGGATAGTCGGCCAGGATGTCGTAAAGCGGCAGGATGACCCCGCCCGGGTACGAGAAGACCACGTCGACGCCCTGGCGCAGGAGCGCCTCGCAGACCACGTCGGCGCCGATCCTCGTCCGCTTGCGCGGCTTGACCTCATGGAGCATCGCCGAGCGAGCGTGCTCGACGGCCGTCGCGGTCGCGCTGCCGTCGGCCGGGACATGGCTCCGGCGCGGCCGGGCGGCCGGCGCGGCGCCGGCCCTGGTGGGCGCCGGGTCGGCCGCGGGGGGACTCCCGCCGTCGGGCGTCCCCTTCGTCATCGTCATCTCGTCAGGCCCTCCGTGGCGCTCATCGTAGTCGGTCGTGGTGCGGAAAAAGACAAGACCCCCGCCTTCCGGCGAGGGTCCCTTCGGTTCTCGGTGGCGCTGTCGCTACCTCCGCGATCCTCCGTTCTCCTGCCGGGAGCCGGTAATGAGCCCAAGAAGGCCGTCCAGCCCGAGAAGGAGCGAGCGAAGAAGAGCGAGAGGAGATACGAGGTCGGACCCGGAGTCGTCGATCGGGAGATGCGCGCGCCGACCGTCCGTCGTGACGACGACGGCGACGCGGCGGTGATCCTGACCGTTGAACAGACCCAAGTCGTGACTCCGACAGGCGACGCTCGGGCACGTTCGGTCCGGGCGCTGTGCGGGCAGTCTATCAGCCTTCCTCGATTCCGCAACCTCTGCGACCGCCCCGGACCGCACCACCTCGCGAGGCCCGACGAGCCCGTCCGCTCCGGGCGTCCGCGGCGCTCATGTCGCGCCGCCCGGAGGGCACCGTCCCGCTCCGCACCACACCGGAGCCCAGCGGATGCCACCGGTCCGCCTGCGGTCGAGAGCGCATGGGTGCATAATCCGGGCAGCCCCGTGGGGCTCCAGCGCGCTGCGCGACCCAGATCGCGTGGCCCCAGTCCTCCTTCGACGGACCCCGCGACCCCCGTGCCCTCGGTCGCCGCGCCGTCCCCCGAAGGTCAGCTCTCCGCTCGCTATGCCCAGCGCATGGCGTCCTGGTAGGGAGGAGGCAAGAGTTTGCCGCGGTTCACAAGCGGCGCCCAGAGGGCGTCCAGTCGCGTCCCCACCCACGGCCCGTGCCGACCCGTTCGCGCATGCGGCCCCGATCCCCGGCGAGGTGTCCGATGACGCGGATCGCCTCCCCCCACGCTTCCCCGAGCCGGCGCTCATCGCGGCTGGTCGCGTCGAGCGTAGCAGCCGTCCTGGGGATGACCCTCCTGATCGGGCTCGGCCCGATCCTCGACCGTGCCGGCCTGCCGGCGACGCAGACGGCGGATGCGGTCACCGGACCCCACATGATCGCGACGGCAGCCGACATCGCCAAGCTGCCCAGGTCGGGCGCCGCCTGGACCAACCTCAAGAAGGCCGCCGACGAGAGCGCCGGGACCCCCGACCTGTCGAACCAGGACTCCAACAACGACGTGCTCGTCCTGGCCAAGGCGCTGGTCTACGCCAAGACGAAGATCCTGTCCTACCGGCAGTCGGTGCTCACCAATCTCAAGGCCGTGGTCGGCACCGAGTCCGGCGGTCGGAGCATCGCGGTCGGTCGCGGCCTCCCCGCGTACATCATCGCGGCGGACCTGATCTCGCTGCCGACCTACCAGCCGACGTTCAACACCCGGACGTTCAAGCCGTGGCTCAAGAAGTTGCTCAGCGAGAACCTCCAGGGTGACACCCTGGTCAGCACGCACAACCTCCGACCGAACAACTGGGGGACCCACGCCGGCGCGGCCCGGATCGCCATCGCGATCTACCTCGGCGACAAGCTCCAGCTCAAGCGAGCTGCGGCCGTGTTCAAGGGGTTTCTCGGCGACCGGGCCTCGTACGCGGGCTTCAGCTACGGCGCCGACCTGTCATGGCAGTGCACCGAGACCCGACCCGTCGGGATCGACGGAGCCTGCGTCAAGGACGGGATCAACCTCGACGGCGCGATCCCGGACGAGATGCGGCGTGGAGCCTCGCTCCAGTGGCCACCGGCATCGACCCAGTATCCGTGGGAGCTGATGCAGGGCGCCGTCCTCCAGGCCGAACTGCTCCAGCGCGCCGGCTACCCCGCCTGGACGTGGCAGAACAAGGCGCTCCTGCGAGCGGCCAAGTTCCTCTACAACCGCGCCGGCTGGCCGGCGGAAGCCAACGACGACTGGCAGCCCTGGCTGCTCGACTATCGCTACGGGACCACATTCCGGAAGGCTGGCCCGACCCATCCCGGCAAGAACTTCGGCTGGACGGACTGGTTGTACGGCGGTCGGGTCAAGGGCAGCACCAACGGCTGGCATACCGTCGGCGACACGAGCCGGACGGTGGCCTACCACCGGGCCTGGTTCCGTTCGTCGGCGCTCCGGCACCTCGGCGGATCGGTCCACTCGTCGCGTACCAGGGCCGCCAGGGCCGTCTTCAAGTTCACCGGCGACAAGGTCGTCTGGCTCGGCCCGAAAGGCCCGGGCTACGGCCGCGCCGCCGTCTACCTCGACGGGACGCTGGTCAAGACCGTCAACCTCCATTCGCTCAAGAAGCACTTTCGCCAGAAGCTCTTCACGGCGACATTCTCGTCCGTCGGCACGCACTACCTGACGATCAAGGTCCTGGGTACGTCCGGGCACCCGCTCGTCTCGGTCGACGGCTACCTCGTCCACCGCTAGGGACCGTCGGCGACCCCAGCGTCGACCGGACCCAGAATCGGAACGACCGCCGGGTCACCCGGCGGTCGTTCTGCGTGTGTGGTCGAGGTCGCAAGACCTCGGATGATTCCTACCAGCGACGTCCCGCATCGGGTGCCATCGCCGTCAGCCCCACCGCATGCCGGCACCGAGACTGAGGGCGATCGTCGCCAACAGCGCGATGACGGTGGTGAAGCGCGCCAGGTTCGCCTTCACGTTCTTCCACCTCGTGTGACTTCGCGTCGTCGGCCCGGCAGCCGGGCGCTCTCGAACGGGTCGAGATCCCTGGCTTTGCGTCCCCGCCTCGCGACGGGTTTGCCCTGGACGGTCCTTTCGGCGGAGGACGTTCATCGCCCTCGTCCTGAACGCTAGGTCCTGTTCGCGCCGGGACGAATGACCCATCCGTACCGGAAGCGACGCGATTCCGGGGGAGGTTCCGCGACGCACCGGCGCGGGGGCGCACCGCGCCGAGCCGTCGGAGCCCCATCCGAGAATCCCGTCGGAGACCCGCCTTGGATCAGGCCGGCGTCGCGTCGCCGGCCGACGGCTGCCGGCGCATCGCCACCACGATGGCGACCGCGATCCCCAGTCCGATCAGGACATCTCCGATGCTGAAGACGTTGCTGAACGGGAGCCAGGTCGGCAGAGCGAACACGTCGGTCAGCGGGACCAGGGCCGGGTCGACCACGACCGCGCTGTTCGAATAGCCGGCCGCCGGAGACCGGCCGGCAGTCGACAACGCGGCGGCCGAGGCCGGCATGAAGCCGCCGTTGGCCAGGATCGCCACCAGGTTACAGGTCGCCCCGAGGGCGACGATCGGCATCCCCGCGATGCGGATGTTCGCCACCAGGACGAAGAAGACGAGCGCGGTCGAGGCGACGTAGGCCGGCACCCCGAGCCAGCCGATCCGATCGCTCACCGGGCCCGAGAAGATGACGACCTGGACCCCGAACCCCAGGACGGCCAGCCAGGCGTACCGGAACTGGAGGGCGGCGAGACCTGCCGGTCGGCCTCCCAGCAGGAGGCCGGCGACGAGCCCGATCACCACGGCGTACAGGATGAACATCGTGCCGGCCGCTCAGCCGCGGACCGGGAAGGTGACCGGGATCGGGTGGGGTCGCTCGGCGAGCGTGACCGGCCGTCCGACGGAGCCCGGGGCCTCGAGCGTGACACCCAGGAGCCGGGCCAAGTGGTCGGCCGAGAGCGGACGGGCGAACAGGAACCCCTGGCCGAACTCACAGCCCAGGCTGCGCAGGCGCTCGAGCTGACCGGTCTCCTCGATCCCTTCGGCGACGATCCGAAGGTCCAGCGTCTGGCCGAGCGCGACGATGGCGTGGGCGAAGGCCCACGTCTCCGGGTCGTCCTCGCCGGACACGACGAAGTCGCGGGCGATCTTGAGGATGTCGACAGGGAACCGGCGCAGGTAGCCCAGCGACGAGTAGCCGGTCCCGAAGTCGTCGACGGCGATGCGCACGCCGAGGGCCCGGATGGCCTGGAGGCGGGTGATGGTGGTGGTCGTGTCCCGGAACATCGCCGTCTCGGTCAGCTCGAGGACGAGGTCGGCGGGGTCGAACCCGGTCTCGGCCAGGACGTCCCGGATGTCGTCGACGATGTCCGCCCGCTGGAGCTGCAGGGGCGACATGTTGACGCTGAGCATGAGTCGCTCCGGGGCGCCGGCCGCGCGCAGCGCGACGACCGTCCGACACGCCTCGGCCAGGACCCACCGGCCGAGCGCCAGGATCGTCCCGTTCTCCTCGGCCAGCGTGATGAACTCATCCGGCAGGGTCAGGCCGCGGACCGGGTGACGCCATCGGACGAGCGCCTCGACGCCGACGGTCCGGCCTGTGTCGAGCGCGACGATCGGCTGGTAGTGGACGATGAGCTCGTTCCTGGCGACGCTCCGGGCGAGCTCCGCGGACAGCTCGTGACGGGCCACGATCGAGGCGTGCATCGCCGGGTCGAAGACCGCGAAGCGGCGCTTGCCCGCCGCCTTGGCCGTATACATCGCGACATCGGCATGGCGAAGGATGTCGTCGACGTCCTCGGGCTGCGCTCCGCCCTGGCCGCTGCGGGCCATCGCGATCCCGACGCTGACCCCGACGACCGTCTCCTGGCCGAGGATCGGGAACGAGACGCCGAGCAGGTCGATCAGGCGTCGCGCGACGGCCAGCGAGTGGCGCAGATCCGGCTGGTCGATGACCAGGATCGCGAACTCGTCGCCGCCGAGCCGCGCCGCAAGATCATCCTCGCGGATCGTGCTCCGGATCCGTTCCGCCACGGCGACGAGGAGCTGGTCGCCCGCGGCATGCCCGAGCGTGTCGTTGACCACCTTGAAGTCGTCGAGATCGAGGAACAGGACCACCGGGACCCGGTCGTCGCGACGGTCGCGCAGGCGGATCGCGACCTGCTCGGCGAACAGCGCCCGGTTCGGGAGATCGGTCAGTGGGTCGTGGTAGGCCTGGTAGCGGAGCTGTTCCTTGAGCCGGCCGAGCTCGGCCAGCGATTGCTCGAGCTGACCGTTCTCGAGCGCGACCGCGACCTGGTTGGCGAGCGTCTCGAGGAGGCGCAGATCGTCGTCGCCGAAGGTGCTTCCCTCGGTCGCCCGGTTGACGATCGAGAGGATGCCGATCGTCCCGGACTCGCCGACGAGCGGGGCGATCATCGCCTGCCTGATCGCCAGCCTCCGACCGCCGGGGGTACGGGCCGGCGTGGCGAAGAACGCACGCTGCTCCGTCCGAGCCCGCAGCCGCACGGGCTCGCCGTCCGACAGCTCGACCGGGACCATCAGCTCGGACTCGCCGTCCTCCACCGATGTCGTGCGGAGCGGCTGGCCGGCGCTGTCGACGGGCTCCAGGAGGACCTCCGCGAGCTCGGCGCGGAACATGTCGCGGGCGTGGTCGAGCAGCGCGATCAGTGCCCGGTCGAGCTCGGGCGAGTGCTGGAGGATCCGGCTGGACTGGTACAGAAGCTCGAGCCGCTCATGCTTCACCCGTTCGGACACGTACGCCCGGTAGGCCACGAACAGCGTGATGAGGGGAACGGCGAGCAGGGCCATCGCCTCCGGGTCGATCCACAGGATCGTCACCGCGAGGAGCGCCAGGCTCGTGTTGGCCAGGGCGACCAGCCCGCCGAACTCGATCATCTCCGGCAGCTTCTGGAACTGCGGTGCCCCACCCGACAGGACGATGACGGTCGCGATGGTCAGCGCGCTGATGACGGCGCCCAGGAACGTCGCGGCCATCGCGGCCAACCAGTCGAGCGGGGCCGGTGGACCGCCGGCGAACGTCCCGATCGCCCGGAAGACGGTCAGGCTGACCACCGCGATGAACGCGTAGTTGGCCAGGTTGAAGGCAACCTTGAGCGGCGACTGGCGCGACTGGACGACGAGCGCGACGCCGGACCCGACGAGGAGACCGATCAGGAAGTCGGTCGGCGGCATGAGGAAGAACGCGATGACCGCCGGCAGTTCGCTGAGCGAGAAGGAGTGGGTCTCGCGCCGGAAGTGAACGTCGATGACCTTGGCCTCGGTCACGAAGAACGCGACCGCGATCAGCGGCCACGGCACCGACACGGGGGCCGTCAGCGTCGACATCCCCTGGACAGAATCGACGTAGACGATCGTCGCCGCCACCGCCAGCGCGAGGCTGAACAGCCCGACCCGGATGACGGCAGCGTGGGCCGTCAGGCGCGACCGGACGGTCCCGATGACCGCATCGGACGGTGGATGTACGTGGTCCACCGACGGATTGTCCTCTCGAACGACGTCAGCGGGGTCAACCCCGAAGTACCGTCGGCGACCGGTACAGATAGGGGAGGAACGGACGGTTTCGCGCGCGGATCCGGCCGGCGCGACCGGCTCGGGCCGAGCCTCTGGTACCCTCCGTCGCATGTCTGCCAGCGCCCCCCGGACCCTGGTCGCCAAGATCTGGGACGACCACGTCGTCACCGATGAACCCGGTGCCCCGACCGTCCTGGGGATCGACCTCCATCTCGTCCACGAGGTCACCAGCCCGCAGGCGTTCACCGGACTCCGGACGCGTGGGCTGACCGTCCGTCGCCCGGGCCAGACCGTCGCGACGGCGGACCACTCGATCCCGACCCACGACCGGAGCCTGCCCATCGCCGACGCGATGGCCGCCGCCCAGGTGCAGCAGCTGACCGACAACTGCGCCGAGTTCGGGATCCCGCTCCACGGCCTCGGGTCGCCCAACCAGGGCATCGTCCACATCATCGGCCCGGAGCTCGGCCTGACCCAGCCGGGGATGACGATCGTGTGCGGCGATTCGCATACGGCCACGCACGGGGCATTCGGTGCCCTCGCGTTCGGGATCGGGACGAGCGAGGTCGAGATGGTCCTGGCGACCCAGTGCCTGCTCCAGCGGCGACCGAAGACGTACGAGGTCCGGGTCGACGGACGCCTCGCGGCCGGGGTGAGCGCGAAGGACATCATCCTCGCCCTGATCGCCCGGATCGGCGTCGGCGGCGGGACCGGCCACGTCTTCGAGTACACCGGTGAGGCCATCCGCGCGCTGACCATGGAGCAGCGCATGACGATCTGCAACATGAGCATCGAAGGCGGCGCCCGGGCCGGGCTCATCGCCCCCGACGAGACCACCTTCGCCTACGTCGAGGGCCGTCCGTTCGCGCCGCACGGGCAGGCCTGGGACGATGCCGTCGCCCGCTGGCGACGGCTGCCGACGGACGACGGGGCGACCTACGACAGGTCGGTCGCGATCGACGCGTCGACGCTCGAACCGATGGTCACCTACGGCACCAACCCCGGGATGGGCATCCCGATCACCGGACGGATCCCCTCGCCGGAGGACCAGGCCGACCCGAGCCAGCGCCGGGCGCTCGAGCGCGCGCTCGAGTACATGGACCTCACGCCCGGCGATCCCATCCTCGGGCGACCCGTCGACGTCGTGTTCATCGGGAGCTGCACCAACGGCCGGATCAGCGACCTCCGCTTGGCCGCGTCGGTGCTCCGCGACCGCACGGTCGCGGCCGGGGTCCGGGTGATGGTGGTGCCCGGGAGCCAGGAAGTGAAGCGCGAGGCCGAGAACGAGGGCCTCGCCGACGTGTTCAAGGCCGCCGGCGCCGAATGGCGGGAGGCGGGTTGCTCGATGTGCATCGCGATGAACGGCGACCAGCTCACTCCGGGCCAGTACGCGATCTCGACCTCCAACCGTAACTTCGAGGGCCGCCAGGGGGCGGGCGGTCGCTCCTTTCTCGCGTCGCCGCTCACGGCTGCCGCCTCGGCCATCACTGGGAAGGTGACGGATCCGCGCACGCTACCCGGCATCGAAGCCGCCGCGGGACTCGGGGGTCGCTGACGTGGCCAGCCCGTTCAGCTCGTTCACCAGCGCCGTGATCCCGCTCCCGGCCGAGAACATCGACACGGACCAGATCGTGCCGGCTCGCTACCTCAAGGTGACCGCCAAGGACGGCCTCCGCGACGCGCTCTTCCACGACTGGCGCTACGACGCGGACGGTGGGCTGAAGGAACCGCTGTTCGTGATGGACCGGCTGGCGATGGCCGACCGCCAGATCCTGCTCGTCGGCGACAACTTCGGGACCGGCTCGTCTCGCGAACACGCACCGTGGGCGCTCGTCGCGTGGGGCATCCGGGCCGTCATCTCGACCAGCTTCGCCGACATCTTCCGGAACAACGCGCTGAAGAACGGACTGTTGCCGATCGCGGTCGAGGCCGAGAAGCACCGCCAGCTGCTCGAGCTCGTGGAGAGCCAGCCGCGCGTCGCCCTCACGGTGGACCTGGATGCCCAGGTCGTCCACCTCCCGGGTGACGAGGACCTGCCGTTCGAGGTCGATCCCTTCGCCAAGGAGATGCTCCTCGCCGGGACCGACGAGATGGGCTGGTTGCTGGCACGCGAGACCGTGATCGGGGCGTACGAGGCCGCACATCCGCCTCGCGTCGACACGCTGGCAGACGCCGGGCGCTGAAGTCCCTCGGAACCATCCTGGTCCGGCGGCCGTCTCCGGCCCATGCAGAACCCGGTCCGGGCCCTCGCCCTGTGCCTCCTGGTCGCCGTCGCGGGTGCCGCCTGCACCGCGTCGGGCGGCCTGCCGGTCCCTCCGACCGTCGCCCCGAGCGGCGGAGCCGGCGGGGGCTCGGCAGGGTCCGGTGGTGATCAGGGCGTCGGGACCGACCCTCCGGTGATCACCGGACCCGGCGGTGCGGCCCCGATCGGGCCTCCGCGGGCGACGATCGTGACTCCGAGGCCAGGCCGCCTCGACGTCCGTCCCGTTGGGGCCGCCACGATCGAGGCGTCGGTCGCGGGTCGGCGGGTAGCGGTCCGGCTGACCTGGTGGAGCGGGGTCGCGCCGTGCTCCGTCCTCGACTCGATCGATGTCGTTCGGACGGGTTCGGCCATCGTCCTGACGATCCGCGAGGGCGCCGACCAGCGCGGGGTCGCGTGCATCGACCTGGCGATGCTGAAGGGCGCCATCGTCGATCTCGGCGAGCTGGCTCCTGGGACATACACGATCTCCGCCGGCGGGGACGCTCCGCCCATCCAGGTCGTGGTGGACTGACCGGTACCACCGGGCAGGGGCGGGTTCGGGCGTCCTCGTCGATACTTCGCGGGTGAACCTCATCGACGTCGGGATCGTCGTCCTGCTCGGGTTCGGCCTCGTCGCGGGTTGGCGGTCCGGGTTCTTCCCCCAGATCCTCGGGCTCGCGGGCGCGGCCGCCGGCGCGGCGGTCATCGTCCTCGTCCTGCCGCTGATCCACGGCTTCCTCGAAGGGATCGATCCCGCGCTCCGCGCCATCGGTGTGCTGGTCGCCCTCTTGGCGGCGATCGGGATCGGCGAAGCCGTGGGCTCGAGCATCGGCGCCCGGATCGGCAGCCGACTGGGCGACGGCGTCCTCGGCGGGCTCGACCGGATCGCCGGTGCGCTCGCCGGTCTGGCCCAGGGCCTCCTCGTGGTCTGGCTCGTCGGCGGGCTCCTGGCGGCCGGCCCGGTCCCGCAGATGGCCGCCCAGGCACAGCGGTCACTGCTCATCCGGACGATCACCGACGTCCTTCCGCCGCCCACCGCCTACGTCGACGAGCTCGCCGGGTGGCTGGACGCGACGGGGCTGCCCGAGGTGTTCATCGGGCTCGAACCGTTCCCGGCGGCGCCGGTCGATCGTCCGACCGACGCCCAGGCCGAGCGCATCGGACAGGCCGCCGCGGCGAGCACCCTGGCCGTCCGGGCCGAGGCGTGCGGGCGCGTCTCGACGGGGACCGGCTTCGTCGTGGGTCCGGGTGGCTACGTCGTGACCAATGCCCATGTCGTGGCCGGCTCGAACGCGGTCGTCGTCGCCTTCGACGGCAAGGGTCCGGTCGATGCCGACGTCGTCCTGTTCGACCCCGAGCTCGACATCGCGGTCCTTCGCGCCCCCAAGATCAAGGCCACGCCGCTCGTCTTCGCGACGAGCGACCCGAAGCGAGCCACGCTCGGGGCGGCGCTCGGTCACCCCGGCGGCGCCGGACTTCGGATCATCCCGGCGGCGGTCTCGAGCAGCTACTCCGCGGAAGGCCGGGACCTCTACGGGACCCGCCGCGTCCGGCGCCAGATCATCGAGCTCCGCGCCGACATCGAGCGCGGCGACAGCGGCGGACCGCTCATCCTGCCCGACGGGACGGTCGGCGGCGTGGTCTACGCCGAGGCGCTGAGCGACCCGTCGGTCGGCTACGCTCTCGCCCCCGGCGACGTCGCCGACCACGTCCGGCCGGCCCTCGATGCCACCGTCGCGGTCTCGACCGGGGAGTGCACGCGATGACCCCCGAGGACGCGGCGCCGGCGGGGACGTCCTCGCCGATACCTGGGGGTGCGGCCGCAGCCGAGCTGGCGCGACTCGCCGACGAGGCCTGGGACGCGGCGCTCGCGGCGAACCCGATCGGCGCCACGTCGATCGGCGATCGCCGGTTCGACGATCGACTCGAGGACATCTCACCGGGCGCCGTGCCTGCCGAACGTCGACGGTTGACGGCCCTCCTGGAGCGGATCCGCTCCGTCCCGGCCGACGCCCTGGACGGTCGGGACTCCGTCACCCGGGAGGCGTTGCTCGCCTTCGTCCGGATGGACCTCGACGTCCGGAAGGCCGACCTCGGGCGGTGGGCGGTCGATCCCCTCGAAGGGCCCCAGGTGCTGTTCCTCAACGTCGCGTCATTCCAGCCACTCGAGACCCCGGATGACGGCGACCGTCTGCTGGCCCGCTGGGGCGCGATGGACGGCTTCATCGAGCAGCGGGCCTCCGATGTCCGGGAGGCCGCGGCGGACGGGTTCGTGTCGGCCGAGGCCCCGTTGCGGAAGGTCATCGACGAGCTCGACGATCTCCTGCGGGACGCGGCCGGCTCGGCAGCGCTGCTCGGTCCGGCCAGCGCCCCGCGTCGAGCCTGGTCGCCCACGGAACGAACGCGATTCGATGCCGCCCTGGCCGCGGTGGTCGAGGAACGGATCCTGCCGGCATTCGCGGGCTACCGCCGCGCCTTGGTCGACGAGATCCTGCCGCGCGCTCGGCAGAACGATCGACCGGGGCTCTCGCACGTGCCCGGGGGTCTCCGGGCGTACGAGCGGCTCATCCGCGCGCACACCTCGCTCGAGCGCTCGCCCGAGGAGATCCACCGGATCGGGCTGGCCGAGATCGAGCGGATCGACGACGAGCTGGAGACGCGGGCCGGTCGGGTCCTCGGCACGCGTAGCCGCGCGGAGGCGGTCGAGCGCCTGCGCGGCGATCCGTCCCTCCAGTTCACGACGCGCGAGGAGGTCCTAGGGGCGGCCCGGACGGCGCTCGCCCGGGCGCAGGCGGCGATCCCCGACTGGTTCGGGATCCTCCCGTCGGCGCCTTGCGAGGTCGTCGAGATGGAGGCCCACGAATCGAAGCACTCAACGATCGCCTACTACCTCCAGCCGGCCGAGGACGGCAGTCGGCCCGGGCGCTACTACATCAACACGAGCGCGCCGACGACCCGGCCGCGCTATGAGGCGGAGGCGCTGGCGTTCCACGAGTCGGTCCCCGGCCATCACCTCCAGCTGGCGATCGCCCAGGAGCTCCGCGGGTTGCCGGCGTTCCGTCGCCACGCCGGGACCACCGCCTACTTCGAGGGCTGGGGCCTGTACACCGAGCGCCTGAGCGACGAGATGGGCCTGTACAGCGGCGATCTCGACCGGATCGGGATCGCCTCGTTCGACGGCTGGCGGGCGTCGCGCCTCGTAGTCGATACCGGGATCCACGCGCTCGGCTGGTCGCGGGATCGCGCCATCGCGTTCATGCTCGACCACACCGCCCTGGCTCCCGAGAACATCGCCAACGAGGTCGACCGGTACATCACCTGGCCGGGACAGGCCCTCGCCTACAAGCTGGGACAGCTCGAGATCCTGCGGCTCCGGGCCGCCGCGCGCGAGCGCCTCGGGAGCCGATTCGACATCCGGACCTTCCACGACGCGGTCCTGTCCCAAGGCGCGCTCCCGCTGACCACGCTCGCCACCGTCGTCGAGACGACGCTCGCCGAGGGCCTCCCGAGGGGCTAGACGACGTGGGCCTCGGCCTCGGTCTCGGACGCGAACCGGTCGAGACCCAGCGACGAGATATCGACGCTGCGAGCCGCGCCATCGACCACGATCTCGGCGAGGAGCTTCCCGACGATCGGAGCGTGCTGGAAGCCGTGACCGCTGAACCCGTCGGCCAGCAGCAGGCCGTCCAGGCCGGGCACCCGACCGAGGATCGGGTGTCGATCCGGGGTCATCTCGTAGAGGCCGACCCAGCGATGGGCGATGGCTGCCTCGGCCAGGGCGGGGAACACGCGGATCGCCGTCGGCAGGAGCTCCTCCGCCACGAACCGCTCGTCGACCCGGGTCTCGAAGCTCGGCTGCTCGCCCGGGTCGCCCATCCCCATCAGGACGCCGTCGCCCTCGCGATGGAAATAGAAGCTGCTGGCGGCATCGATGACCAGCGTCCGGCGGACCGGGACGCCCGGGAAGGCGCCCGTGACCAGGACGACCCGCGGGATCGGCTCGAGCGGCAGATCGACGCCCGCGGTGCGGGCGAGCAGCCCCGCCCACGGTCCGGCCGCATCGACCACGACCGGCGCGCGGACCCGGCCGCGGTCGGTCTCGACGCCCTCGACCCGACCGGCGGCCGTGACGATCCGCTCGACCGAGACGCCCGTCAGGACCGTCGCGCCGGCTCGTCGCGCGGCCGTCGCGTAGCCGAGGGTCAAGCCGGACGGATCGGCGATGCCGTCCAGGGCGCAGTAGGTCGCGCCGACGACCCCGTCGACCGTCAGCCCGGGGACCAGCCTCGCCGCACCCGCAGCGTCGAGCAACTCGACCGGGACCCCGAGCCCGCGCTGCATCCCGGCGGCCGCCTGGAAGGCGGGCCACGTCTCGGCGTCGCGGACGACGAACAAGTAGCCGTCCTGGACGACGTCGAGCGGCAGTCCGTGAGTCGCGCTGAAGCCGGTGATCAGCGGGATGCTGGCAAGTGACAGCTCGACGTTGACTCGGCTCGAGAACTGGTGACGGAAGCCGCCGGCGCATCGGCCCGTCGAGCCGGTCCCGAGCGCCGCCTCGCGCTCGAGCAGAACGACCGAGCCGACCCCTGCGGCGGCGAGATGGTATGCGGCACTGACCCCGACCGCGCCACCGCCGACCACCACGACGTCGGCGCCGGCAGGCAGCGATCGAGCATCCGCGGCGTCACTGGTCACCTGGGCATCGTACCGAACGTACACTTGGGTCCACCTCCAGACGCCCGTCGATCCCGACCGCCGAGGACCGTCCGATATGCCCGACCTCCCCGCTCATCCATATGACCGGCCCAGCGACCCGGCCAAGCGTCACTCGCGCGGGTTGACGGACGGACCCGACCGGGCCGCCGCCCGGGCGATGCTCAAGGCGATCGGATTCACGGACGAGGATCTGGCCAAGCCCCTCGTCGGTGTCGGCACGACCTGGATCGAGACGATGCCGTGCAACTACAACCAGCGTCGCCTGGCCGAGCACGTGAAGGCCGGCATCCGCGCGGCCGGCGGGACGCCAATGGAGTTCAACACGATCTCGATCAGCGACGGCGTGTCGATGGGCTCGGAGGGGATGAAGGCGAGCCTCGTGAGCCGCGAAGTGGTGGCCGACTCGATCGAACTGGTCGTCCGTGGTCACCTGCTCGATGGCGTGGTCTGCCTCGTCGGCTGCGACAAGACGATCCCCGGCGCGGCGATGGCCCTCGGCCGGCTCGACGTCCCGGGTGTCGTGCTCTACAGCGGGACGATCTATCCGGGTACGTACAAGGGCCGCCGCGATGCGACGGTCGTGACCGTGTTCGAGGCGATCGGCGCGTACCGGGCCGGCAAGATCACGATCGATGAGCTGTACGAGGTCGAGAACGCGGCCTGTCCCGGGCCGGGAGCGTGCGGCGGCCAGTTCACGGCCAACACGATGAGCATGGTCATGGAGTTCATCGGCCTGTCCCCGGCCGGGCTCAACGGGATCCCGGCCGAGGATCCGGCCAAGGACGCGGCCGCCCACGCGACGGGCGAGCTCGTGATGGACCTGGTCCGGCGCGATGTCCGGCCGTCGACCTTCGTCACCCGCGACGCGCTCGAGAACGGGATCGCCTCGATCGCGGCGACGGGTGGATCGACCAACGGCGTCCTGCACATGCTCGCGATCGCCCACGAGTTCGGGATCGCGCTCGACATCGACGCGTTCGGGACGGTGGCCGACCGGACCCCGATCGTGGCCGACCTCCAGCCCGGTGGCCGGTTCACCGCCTCGGATGTCTACGACGCGGGCGGCGTCGCGCTGGTCATGCGCGAGCTGCTCAAGAAGGACCTGCTCCACGGCGATCGACCGACGGTCGACGGCCGGACCATCACCCAGATCGCCGCGGCCGTCGAGGAGACACCGGGCCAGCAGGTCGTCGTCCCGATCGAGCGACCGATCAAGCCGGTCGGCGGTCTGGCCATCCTGCGCGGGAGCCTCGCCCCCGACGGCTGCGTGGTCAAGCTGGCCGGGCACGAGCGCCGCCACCACCGCGGGCCCGCGCGGGTCTTCGACTCCGAGACCGCCTGCTACGAGGCGGTGCGCGATCGCCGGATCGTGGCCGGCGATGTCGTCGTCATCCGCTACGAGGGGCCGGTCGGCGGGCCCGGGATGCAAGAGATGCTCAGCGTCACCGGGGCGCTCGTCGGCGAGGGTCTGGGCGATTCCGTGGCGCTGGTGACCGACGGCCGGTTCTCGGGCGGCACCCACGGGCTGATGATCGGCCACATCGCCCCGGAGGCTGCGCTCGGCGGACCGATCGGGCTGGTGGAGGAAGGCGACCCGATCGTCATCGACGTCGATCGCGGGGCGCTCGACCTGGACGTGCCGGCCGACGAGCTCGACCGCCGACGGGCACGCTGGATGGCACCGGAACCGCGCTATACCGGCGGCGTGATGGCCAAGTATGCGGCGCTCGTCAGCTCGGCCTCGAACGGCGCCGTGACGACCGGATCGCGGATGACGGCGGGACTGCGCGCCCGGTGAGTCACGTCCTCATCGGGTTCAAGACGTCTCCGCAGGGCGTCGACTGGCCGACGCTCGACGCGACCTGGGCGCTGGCCGGCGAGCTTCCCGTCTTCGAGTCGGCCTGGATGAACGACCACCTGTCCGACCCCTACCTCGACCGTGGCGGCTCCAGCTGGGAGCCGGTCACGCTGGCGGCTGCGCTCGCCCACCGGGTCCCCGGGAAATGGATCGGGCACGCTGTCCTGTCCAACACGTTCCGCCATCCCGCGATGCTCGCCAAGCAGGCGACGGCGATGGACATCATCACCGGCGGCCGCTTCATCCTCGGGCTGGGGGCCGGCTGGCACGAGGGCGAGCATGATGCGTTCGGCATCCCGCTCCCGCCGATCGGCGAGCGGATGTCCCGGCTCGAGTCGGCCGTCCGGGTTGTCCGGGCGCTCGGCTCCCCAGATGCACGGATGGAGCCCGGGGTCACCCTCGACGATCCGTACTACCCGCTCCGCGACGCGCTGAACCTGCCCTCCTCGTGCACGTCCGGCGGACCGCCGATCTGGCTCGGCGGCCAGCGCCCGCGCGGATTCCGGATGGCGGCTCGACTGGCCGACGGCTGGGTCCTGGCCGCGTCGCCGGACATCGGCGTGGACGAGTTCCAGGTGGGCCGGGACGCGATCCTGCACGAGCTCGAGGCCGCCGGCCGCGACCCGGCGACCTTCACCTTCGCCGCTCAGCTGCCGACCGGTCGGTCGCGGGCCGAACGGGCGACCGGGCTCGCCTCGGGGCGACGGTTCGTCGCCGCGGGCGCCGGCCACATCATCCTGGGGATGCCGCCGAGCCTCGGACCCGAGGGCCTCAGGACGGTCGCCAGCGAGGTAGCCGAGCCGTTGCGAGCCACCATCGGCTGAGTCCGACACGCCGTGGCGGGCGGTCGGACGGCGAACGCGGCATCATGACGGGGTGACCGACGCCCCAGACGCTTCCCCGCCGCCCGAGCCTCCGAAGGCCAACCCGATCACCGACGCGGTGTTCGACTCGATCCAGCCGCGTCCGGGCAAGGCGATGCCTTGGCCGCCGGCACCGGACCAGCGCGGATTGGCCTCGCCCTACCCGCCGGGCGGGGTCGATCCCGAACCGGTCAGCGGACAGCGCGAGGATCGCTACTACCTTCGACTCTTGATCGCGATGATCCTGCTGATCGTGCTGAGCGGGTTCGCGGTGACGATCATCGGGCTCATGCTGGGGATCGCCACCCCCGGCGCCGAATAGTCGTGGCCACGATCGCGCGACCATCCGACGCGACCGACTCGAGGACATGGGACGGCGCCCACGCCGACCTGATCGAGCACCTTCGGACCCTCATCCGCATCCCCAGCGTCAACCCGCCGCCGGCCGACGGCGACGGCGAGCTCCTGGCCGCGCAGGCGGTCGCGGCCATGCTGGCCGACGCCGGCATCCCGTCCGAGATCGTCGAGCCGACGCCGGGTCGCGGCTCGGTGGCCGCCCGCGTCCGGGGCGATGGCACCGGCGGTGGACCGCTCCTGCTCCTGTCCCACCTCGACGTCGTCCCAGCACCACCCGAGCGCTGGACCCACGACCCGTTCGGGGCGGACGTCAGCGACGGCTACGTCTGGGGGCGCGGCGCGGTCGACATGAAGGGGATGGTGGCGATGGAGGTCGGGGTCCTGCGCCGGCTCGCGGCCGAGGCGCTTGCGGCCGGACGCGACCCGGCCGACGACCCGATCCCGGGGTTGACCCGGGACATCCTGTTCGTGTGCAGCGCGGACGAGGAAGCCGGCGGTCAGGCGGGCGCCGGCTGGATCGTCGAGCATCGCCCCGAGCTCCTCCAGGCGAGCGGCGCGCTCAACGAGTGTGGCGGCGTCTCGGTCGACTTCGCGTCGCACCGCTTCTACCCGATCGGCGTCGCCGAGAAGGGCTATGTCGCCTATCGGATCGTCGTCCACGGGACATGGGGCCACGGCTCGATGCCGCGGGCCGACAATGCCGCCGTCCGAGCCGCCGCGATCGTCACCCGGCTGACCGAACCCGGGCCGACTCGCCTCGTCCCGGCGATGGCCCGGTTCTTCGCTGCGGTGGCCGACGAGATCGGCGGCGCGACCGGCGATCTGGTCCGGCGGATCGCCTCGCCCGACGGCGACGAGAGCGAAGCCGCGATCGCCGCCGCCTGCATCGACGAGATGTACGGTCGAGCGGTCCGGGCACTCCTCCGCGACACGGCCTCGCCGAACGTGATCAAGGCCGGCGTCAAGTACAACGTCATCCCCGGGGTCGCCGAGATCGAGGTCGACTGCCGGACCCTGCCGGGCACCGACGAGGCGGCCATGACGGCCGAGCTCCGGCGTCGCATCGGCGAGCCCCTGCTGGCCCATTGCGAGATCGAGCCGTTCCTGTCCGCGCCGGCGGTCGAGGCCCCGCACGACACGGACCTGTACCGGATCCTCGAGGCGACGCTGCGCGACCACGACCGGTCCGGTGTCCCCGTCCCGGTGCTGGCGCCGTTCGCCACGGATGCCAAGCACCTGGCCCGGCTCGGGGTCCCGACCTACGGCTTCTCCCCCCTCCGGCTCGAGACGGGCGAACGGTTCCTCGAACGGTTCCACGGAGTGGACGAGCGGGTCGGGCTCGATGCGCTCCGGTTCGGACTGCCCGTCCTCTACGACGTCGTGCGGCGGTACTGCGGCTGAGCCTCGCACGGGCTGCGCCTCGCTCGGGCTGAGCCTCGACCGAAGCCCACGGACATCCCGGTGACGCGCGGCACCGGCTTCCATCGGCCGATGATCCACGGCCAACGACCCCGGCATAGGATGACCTGACCGCCGAAACCATTCGGTGGAGGTGATCGACCATGCCCACACGCCGGATCCTCGGGGTCCTCATCGCCGTCGCCGTCAGCGCCGCCCTGACCGGGTCGGTCGAGGCCGCCCCGCCGCCACCACGGGTGGCGGTCATCGTCGGACCGGCCGGCGACCTGACCGGGTTGTATCGCTCGATCGGGGCGGACGCAGCACGCGAAGCGCGGCGCTGGACGAGCGACGTGGTCACGGTGATGACACCCGACGCCACGTGGCCCGCGGTCAAGCGAGCGCTCCGCGGGGCGTCGGTCGTCGTCTACCTCGGCCATGGGAACGGGTTCCCGTCGCCGTACCGGGATTCCCTCTATCCGCCGACCCAGGACGGACTCGGACTAAACCCCGTCGCCGGCGGTGGCGATACGTCCCACCAGTACTTCGGCGAAGCGTTCCTCGCGCGCGAGGTCCGACTGGCTCCCGGTGCGGTGGTCCTGCTCCATCACCTGTGCTACGCGAGCGGGAACTCCGAACCCGGCCTGCCCGAGGGATCGCTCGACGTCGCTCGCCAGCGGGTCGATAACTATGCAGCCGGGTGGCTGGCCGCCGGGGCCGGCGCCGTCCTCGCCGACACGTTCGGGGCGCCCGGTCCGTACCTCAAGGCGCTGTTCGGGACCGACCAGACGATCGACCGCATCTGGCGCGACGCCCCGACCTTCCACGACCACGTCCTGGCCTTCCCGAGCGCCAGGACCACGGGGTACGACGCGACGATGGATCCATCCCGAGTAACCTCGGGGTTCAATCGCTCGCTCGTGACGCAGCCCGGTCTGACGGCCGCCGACATGCGTGGCGGCGCGGGCCGGGTCGCGACGCTCCCGGTGCGACCGGTCGGGCCGGTCGGCGCGGCGGTCGGCTCCCTGGCCTCCCTCGGCGTCGCCTTCCGGGCACCGACGCTCTCGCCGGCCTCGACCGGCCTCCGTGGACTGGTCGCCGGATCGCGGGCGACGCTCAGCCTGCCGATCGCGATGCCGACCGGCGTCATGCTTCCGTCGAACCTCCAGCTCGGGGTGCGGTGGGATCCCGTCGCGGTCGATCCGGTGCTCGAGGCCCCGCCGCCCGCCGACCCAGGGCCGGTCGCGGCGCCGACCGCGACACCGAGCCCGGCCGCGCGCGGGCGTCCGATCCCCTCCCCCAGCCCGAGCATCGCGCCGACTTCGACACAGCCGCCGCCGATCGAGCCGGTCGCCGCCGAGGTCCTGGGCTCCGTGGTGACCACGGCGCGAGCCAAGCTCGCGAACGGGCGGCTCCGGGTGAGCGTCACGCTCCCCGCAGCCCCGGGTCGCTATCGTCTGGTCACGACCGTCCACGGCGCGGACGGGATCGCCTTCGACGCCGCGACCCAGGTGCTCGTGCCCGCCCTCACCGTCCGCGTGAGCCGGCCCGTCTCGGCGGCCTACGGTGTCGACCCGACGCTTCGCCTGCCGGCGGGGGCCACCGTGACACTCCCCGTCAGGGTGGCCAATGACGGCTCGCAGACATGGGCGCACCGGGCCACCGTCCCGGACGAGCCGATCGATCCTTTCGTCGTCCGCGCACACCCGACGGCCCGGCTCGTCGGCCGCTGGATCCCGCTCTTCGTCGCGCCCGGCCTCGACGGCCTCCCCGACGTCGGCAGCCCGATCGATGCCGCGCCCGGTGCCGAGGTCACCGTCGACCTCGGGCTGACCGCCCCGACCGTCGCGGGCGACTACCTCCTCGTCCTCGACGTCGACAGCCCGCTCCACGGCTCGCTGGCCGCGGGTGGCGTTCCCTTCGGGCAGGTCCGCGTCTCGGTCGTGGCGGCGGTCGCGTCCCCGTCCCCGTCCCCGTCCCCCGGAGCAACCGTGGAGCCGCACGCTACTCGCGCGGGGCCTTGATCAACCGTCCCCGGCGGGAGATCGCTCCGGTCGCGAGCGCAGCGACGCCCATCGCGATCAGCTTGCGCTCCGGCGGCGGCAGCGAGCGGACGGCCGACAGGAACTGATCGGCGCGACCTCGATCGACCACGCGGAGCAGGGCATGTCCGCGCTGGGTCAACCACAGCGACCGCTGACGTCGGTCCTCCTCTTCCTGGCGGCGCTCGACGAGGCGCCGCCGGACGAGTCCGTCGACCAGGCGCGACGTCGCCGACGGTGATCGCCCAAGGGCGTCGGCGAGATCCGCGACGGTCGTCGTCCCCGTATCGGCGAGGACGTACAGCGCCGCAAGCTGGGTGAAGCCGAGGCGAAGCTCCCCGAGCTGCCAGGCGAAGCCGACCACGAGCTCGCGCCAGAGCGCGCGTCCCATCGCGACCCGCTCGGAGATCTGGCGCGGGTTCTGGATCGACGTACCCGCGGCCTGGACCGGCCCGCTGAGGGCCGCCTCGAACGTGCGCGCGATCGTCCGCTGGGACGCCGTGCGACGGACGAGCCGCGGCCCCGGTCGGGTGGCGGGACGGGGCGCTCCGGGTTCGGTGCTCACCCAATGAGCGTACGCCGCCGGTTCCGATGCGTGCAACCTTGCACACGCCGGGCCGCACGAGGCGACCGACTGGTCGTACGCTCAAGTGCGAGCCGGTTCGCCGCCGGTGTCGCGCGTCCACGAAGCAGGAGCCCGATGCCCACGTCCGCCTTCATCTTCCCTGGCCAGGGATCGCAGTCCGTCGGGATGGGCCGATCCCTCGCGGCCGGGAGCGCGGCCGCAGCAGCGGTCTTCGCGACCGCGGACGCGGCGCTCGGCGAGCCGATCTCGACGCTGGCCTGGGACGGTCCGGCCGACGTGCTGGACCGGACCGAGAACGCGCAGCCCGCGCTTCTGGCGACGACCATCGCGTACCTCGCCGCCCTTCACGAGCGCTGGACCGCGCTGGGGGTCGGGGCGCCGACGCCCGCCTACTACGCCGGCCACTCGATGGGCCAGTACAGCGCGATGGTCGCCGCGGGTGTCCTGTCGCTGGCGGACGGCCTCCGGCTCGTCCGCGAGCGCGGCCGCCTGATGCAGTCGTCGGGCGCCGGGCGCGAGGGACGGATGGCCGCGATCATCGGGCTCGACGACGCTCGACTCCCCGAGCTGGTCGACCGCGCCAGTGCGCACGGCGTGTTCGCGGTCGCGAACCGGAACTCACCCGGCCAGGTCGTGGTGTCGGGCGAACGGGCCGCGGTCGAGGCCGCGCTGGACCTGGCTCGCGAGCTCGGTGCGAAGCGAGCCATCGAGCTGCCGGTCTCGGTCGCGGCCCACTCGCCGCTGATGGCCGAGGCGGCGGACGGGATGCGCTCCGCCCTCGGCCCGATCGCCTTCGCCGATCCGACGGCACCGCTGCTGGCCAACCGCGATGCGCGGCCGTTGACGACCGGCGAGGGGGCCCGCGCCGAGCTCGTCGAGCACCTGACCGCCGGCGTCGACTGGATCCGCGCCGTCGAGACGATGGCCGCGGCCGGCGTCGATCGGTTCATCGAGATCGGACCCGGACGGGTGCTGACCGGCCTGGTCAAACGCATCGTGCCCGACCTCGAGGCGATCGCCACCGACGCCCCGAACGCCCCCGACGGCCTGGCCGTGCCCGGCCTCGCGATCCCCGCCTGACGCTGGAGGAGACCAAGCTCGTGCGTGCCCCAGATCACACTCGTCGCGTCGTCGTGACCGGCCTCGGCGTCATCAGCCCGGTCGGCAACGACAAGACCACCGCCTGGTCCAACCTCCTCGCCGGCGTGTCCGGCATCCGCGAGATCACCAAGTTCGACGCGTCCGCCTACGACCAGCGGGCCGGCGGCGAGGTACGGGACTTCGTCGCGACGGACTGGATGGATGCCAAGGCGGCCCGCCGGAGCGAGGCATCGCTCCACTACGGGGTCGCGGCCGGCAAGCAGGCCGTGGCCGACGCCGGCTTCGAGATCACCGACGAGAACCGGACCGAGGTCGGGGTCGTCTTCGGGACCGGGGCAGGCGGCCAGTCGCTGATGATCGACAACGTGAACGTGCTGCGCGAACGGGGGCCGCGCGGCGTGGCCCCCACGTTCATCGCCAACGCCCTGCCCGACTCGGCGTCGGGGATGATCGCCATCGAGACCGGCGCCATCGGGCACAACCTGTGCATCGTGTCGGCCTGCTCCACCGGCACCCACTGCGTGGCCGAGGCCGCCGAGGCGATCCGCCGCGGCGATTGCATCGCGATCATCTCCGGCTCGACCGAGATGCCGCTGATCGAAGTCGGGCACGCCGGCTTCGCCAACATGCGCGGGCTCGGCGACCCGCGCCCCGGCGAGCCGCTCGGGACCGTGTCGCGCCCGTTCGATCTGACCCGGAACGGCTTCGTGCTCGGCGAGGGGGCCGGCTCGCTGTTCCTCGAGGACCTCGAGCTGGCCAAGGTCCGTGGAGCGCGGATCTACGCCGAGGTGGTCGGCTACGGCTCGGCCGCCGACGGCTGGGACATGATCCAGCCGATCGAGGGCGGCGCCGGGTCGGCGCGAGCGATGAAGATGGCGCTCGATCGGCGGGGAGTGCCGGCCGACGAGGTCGACCTGATCAACCCACACGGGACCTCGACGCCGCTCGGCGATCGGCGCGAGGCCGAGGCGATCTGGGCGGTCTTCGGGGACCACACCCGCGATATCGAGATCAGTGCGACGAAATCGATGACCGGCCACATGATGGGCGCGGCCGGCTCGTTCGAGGCGTTCGCCACGGTCATGTCGGTGGCCGAGCAGACGGTCCCCGCGACGCTCAACTACCGCGACCCGGACCCCGACTGCGACCTCAACATCGCGACCGAGACCCACCGCCGAGAGATCCGCTACGCACTCTCGAACAACATCGGCCTGGGCGGCCACAATGGCGCAGTGATCTTCCGTCGTTACGACGGGGACTGACGTGGCGCGCGTCGCCGTGTCGCCGGCCCCCGACCATCCCTGAGGTATCCCGTGCGAAGTCAGGATCCCGCGCGCCGCGCCGTCATCACCGGACTCGGCGCGGTCATGCCCATCGGCAACGACTTCCCGACGTATTGGGCGAATCTTCGGGCCGGCGTCACCGGGACCCGCCGGATCCAGAGCTTCGACGCATCGGCTTTCGAGGTTCAGATCGCGGCCGAGGTCCTCGACTTCGATCCCGCCTCGGCGATGGACCCCAAGATGGCGCGCCGGATGAGCCGGTTCATCGCCTTCGCGATGGCGGCCGGCAAGGAGGCCGTCGCGGACGCGGGCATCGACTTCGAGGCGATGGACGAGGACCAGCGCGACCGGGTCGGGGTGGTGGTCAACACCGGCGGCGGCGGGATCGAGCAGATCATCCACGGGACACAGGTCCACGACCAGCGTGGCCCCCGCTTCGTGAGCCCGTTCGCCGTCCCGGCGCTGTCGGGGTCGATGGCCGGCTGCATGCTGTCGATGGAGCACGGGCTGACCGGTCCCGTCATGACCCAGGTCGCCGCTTGCGCCTCCTCCGTGATCGCGTTCCACGACGCGCTCCGGCTGATCCAGACCGGCGACTGCGACGTCGTCCTGACCGGGGGTTCGGAGGCACCGATCTGGCCGATGGGCGTCGCGGCGCTCGGCAACATGGGCGCCCTGTCCAAGCGCAACGACGACCCCGAGCATGCCTCGCGCCCGTTCGATCGTGACCGCGACGGCTTCGTCCTGGGCGAAGGCGGCGGGGTCGTCGTCGTCGAGTCGCTCGAGCACGCCCGGGGGCGCGGGGCCACGCCGATCGCCGAGATCCTCGGCGGGGCGCTGACCGCCGACGCGTTCCACATCAGCGCGCCCGAGCCGACCGGACGCGGCCAGGTCAAGGCGATGACCGGGGCCCTGCGCAACTCGGGGGTAGCGGTCGACGAGATCGACTATATCGTCGCCCACGGCACGTCGACCTCGCTCAACGACGTGACCGAGACCCGTGCGATCAAGGGCGCCTTCGGCGACCAGGCCCGGCGCGTCCCGATCAGCTCCCCGAAGTCGATGATCGGGCACCTGGTGGGCGCCGCCGGGATCGCCAGCGTGCTGGCGGCGGTGGGGGCGATCCGCGACGGGGTCATCCCGCCGACGGCGAACCTCGAGAATCCCGACGACGAGTGCGACCTCGACTACGTCCCGCTGGTGGCCCGGCCGGCGAACGTCGAGACCGTGATGGTGAATGGGTTCGGCTTCGGCGGCCAGAACGCCGTGGCGATCTTCCGGCGGGTCGTCGACTGAGCGACGGATCGGCACGAGGGCGACTGTCACCCGGACGACAGGCGGCCTGTCTCTCCACGGGCTGACCGGCCACCGACACGGGTCTACGGTTCGTTGTGACCTTCCCGACAGGGAGCAGGACCCCCGGAGGACTACCACGATGACCGCCTCGAGCAGCGCCGGCGACCAGACCTTCACGATCGTCATCGATGACGACGAGGCCCTGATGGCCGAGGGACGGATCCGCCGGATCGATGCCGGACCGACCTGGGCGAAGCACTCTGTGAAGATCGTGCTCGATGAGGACCAGGACACGAGCGGGCACGCGAGCGCATCGGACCTGACGGTCAGCCTCCGGTTCGAGGACGACGTCGAGGGTCACGCCCTCAGCCTCCACTTCCCGAACGCCCAGAAGGCCGACGAGTTCCGCAAGCGGCTCCTGGTCGGCGGCGTCGTGGCCGGCGCGCTCATCGTCGGTGTGACGGCGGCGCAGCTGTCGGCGGGCGCCCCGACCACCTCGGTGGCGGCTCCCGCTCCGATCGTCGCTCCGGCGCCCGGGCCGATCGCGCAGCCCCTGACCAACCCGCGGATCCCGGCCGTGGATCTCGCACCGATCGTGGCGCCGGTCGCCGCGCCGCTCGCCCAGCCGGCGACCAACCCGCGGATCCCGGCCGCGGACCTGGCCCCGATCGTCGCGCCGGTCGCGGCGCCCATCGCCCAGCCGGCGACCAACCCGCGGATCCCGGCCGAGGATCTCGCACCGTCCAGCTCGAAGGTCGCGCCCGTCGCCTCGGTGACGGACCCCACGCAGTTCCGACGCGGCAAGTAGTCCTGCGGCCCCGGGGAGACCCGGGCGCCCTTCGCTCCCAGCGGCGGACCGTCCTTCGGGGCGGTCCGTTCGCGTTCGGGCTAGAGCGCCGTCGCGCCGCGGGTCGGGGCCGGACGCGCATCGAAGCCGCGCAGGCGGAGCGAGTTGAGCACGACGCTGACGGACGACAACGCCATCGCACCCGCGGCCATCGCCGGGTCGAGCGTGATCCCGAACGCCGGGTAGAGCACCCCCATCGCGACCGGGATCAGCAGCACGTTGTAGCCGAACGCCCAGAACAGGTTCTGGCGGATGATGCGCATGGTCTGCCGCGACAGAGCGATCGACGACGCGACGAGACGCGGGTCGCCGCCGACCAGCGTGACGTCCGAGGCTTCGATGGCGACGTCCGCCCCGGTCCCGATGGCGATGCCCAGGTCGGCCTGGGCGAGGGCCGGGGCGTCGTTGATCCCGTCCCCGACCATGGCGACCCGGCGGCCGACGACCTGGAGCGTCTCGATCGCCTCGGCTTTGCCGCCCGGAAGGACCTCGGCCAGGACGCGGTCCGGGCGGATGCCGACCTGGCGTGCGACGGCCTCGGCCGTGGCTCGAGCGTCCCCGCTGACGATCCATGGGTCGATGCCGTGGATCGCCAGGGCCCGGACCGCATCGGCCGCTTCGGGACGGACCGGGTCCCAGATGACGATCAGGCCCGCCGCCTGACCGTCGACGCTGACGAAGACCGACGTCCGCCCGTCGGCTTCGGCACGATCCCGCGGTCCCGCCAGCTCGGCCAGGTCCACCCCGCGATCCATCATCAGCCGGGCGTTCCCGATGAGCACCCGACGAGACCCGGCGGCGGATGACCCCACGTCGCCCTGGACCCCGTGCCCGACGGATGCCTCGAAGCCGACGACGGGGCGGAACCCGAGCTCCCGCTCCCGACCGGCCGCCAGGATCGCCGCCCCGACCGGGTGCTCGCTGCCCTTCTCGAGCGATGCGGCCAGGTCGAGCAACTCCGTCTCATCGAAGCCGGCCGCCGCCACGATCGACGACACCGCCGGGCGCCCGAGCGTCAGCGTCCCCGTCTTGTCGAAGACGACGGTGTCGATCCTGCCCGCGGACTCGAGCGCCTCGCCACCCCGGATGAGGATCCCCGCCTCCGCTCCACGCCCGGTCCCGACCATGATCGCGGTCGGCGTCGCCAGGCCCATCGCACACGGGCAGGCGATGACCACGACGGTCACGAACGCGGTGAGGGCATAGGTCACGCTCGGCTCGGGTCCGAGTGCGAACCAGACGACGAAGGCGAGCGCACCGAGGCCGAGGACCAGCGGGACGAACAGCTCGCTGATCCGGTCGACCACTCGCTGGATCGGAGCCTTGCTGCCCTGAGCGCGCCGAACCATGTCGACGATCCGGGCGAGCGCGGTGTCCGCGCCGACGCGGGTCACCCGGAAGACGAACGTCCCGGTCCGGTTCAAGGTGGCGCCGATGACCTCGTCCCCGACGGTCTTGTCGACGGGCAGCGCCTCTCCGGTCAGCATCGACTCGTCGACCGCCGACGACCCATCGACGACGATCCCATCGATCGGGACCTTCTCGCCCGGTCGGACTCGGACGAGGTCGCCCGGTCGGAGCTCCGTCAGCTCGACGTCGACATCTCCGTCAGGCCCCACGCGACGGGCCGTCTTGGCGCCGAGGCTGACCAGGCTCCGGATGGCACCGGCGGTCCGGCTCTTCGCCCGCGCCTCCAGCCACCGGCCGAGCAGGACGAGGCCGACGATGATCGTCGACGAGTCGAAGTAGGTCACCGGATCGAGCCCCGCCGTGACGAAGACCTGCGGGAAGAGCGTCACGAACACGCTGAAGGACCACGCGGCGCTCGTGCCCGCGACCACGAGGCTGTCCATGTTCGCCGAGCCGTGCCGGAGCGCCCGCCAAGCCGCCCGGTAGAAGACGCCGCCGGCCCAGACCTGGATGAAGGTCGCCGGGAACAGGACGACCCAGTTGATGGTCTCCATCGGTACGACCGACTGGGGCCAGAACGTCACGAGCATGATCCCGAGGGCGACGACGATCGACACCCCCGAACGGATGGCGAGGGCGCGCTGGGTCCGCGCCCGCTCGAGATCGTCGGCGGTCATGGTCGCGTCGACCGCCTCGATCGCCGCGTCGGACGACCCCTCATCCGTCCTGGCCTTGAGGTCGTAGCCGGCAGCCTCGATCGCCCCGACCAGGTCGGCACGCGACGCGACGTCGGGGAGGTAGCGGATCGTGGCGACCTCGGTCGCCAGGTTGACCGCCGCCAGCTCGACACCCGGGGTCTTGGTGAGGAACCGCTCGATCCGGTTGACGCACGATGCGCAGGTCATCCCCGCGATCGGCAAGGCGATCTCGGCAGAGCCGGCGGGATCGTCCTCGACGGTGGTGGGAGGGGCGGTCGGAGTGGAGGTCGGCATACTCCCTGGGAGTATATCACGCTGGTGCCCGACCCGGTCCCGTCGCGGTACGCTTCGTGGCGATCGCCGACCTTGTCCGGCGATCGGGTCATCGATAACCGGAGGCCGGATGATCGGGATCAGGGCGGTCGAGGCGCCCTGGGGGCCGGTGCACGTCGCCGCGGACGCGGACGGCGTGATCGCGCTCGAGGTCATGACCACGCTCGAGGCGTTCGAAGGGTCGGTGCGCCGTCGTCTGCCTGGTGAGCCGATCGTGGACGATGCCCGGCACACGCTCGATCCGGCGGCTCGGCACCAGCTCGGCGCCGCCGTCGACGCGGTCGAGGCGTACCTCGACGGACGTCCCGACCGTCTCGCGGCCCTGCGCTACGCCCTTCACGGTCTGACCGATTGGGACCGCCTCGTCCTCGACGGCGTGCGAGCCATCCCGTGGGGCGAGGTGACCAGCTACGGTCGACTGGCTGAGCGGATCGGCCGACGAGGAAGCGCCCGGGCGGTCGGCGGCGCGGTCGGCCGGAACCCGATCGGTCTGCTGGTGCCCTGCCACCGGGTGATCGCGGGCGACGGCTCGCTCGGCGGCTATGGCGGGTCGTGGCTCGGCGACCGCGACGCCCTACTGGCCGTGAAGCGCACGCTGCTGACCCTCGAAGGAGCCTGGGCGGGCGTGGGGACTGTCGGGTGGACGACGTTCGGAGCGCGGTACGGGTGACTTCCCGACAACGACCCGGGGCGCCTAGACTCGGACGTGCGACGGACCGGTCGCGAGCCCGACGAGGAGACCCCGATGACCGAGCCCAAGGATCAGCCGGCGGACCCGACCGACGAGGACGACACCTCCGGCCACTCGTTCGGCGACGAATACGCGCGGCAGCACGCCAATCAGAAAGCACGCGAAGCCGACACCTGGGCGATGAAGGAAGCGCTCCGCAAGCAGGTCAAGAGCCCGCTCGACCGACTCCGCGGGCGCTGACCCCGCAGCGGGCCCGGTGAGCGTCCTTCGCGCCTACCGGGGCCTCCTCTCGAACCGGCCGCTGGTCCGTCTCCTCGGCGGGGAGTTCATCAGCTCGATCGGCGACTGGCTGTACCTCGTCGCCCTGCTGATCGTCGTCTACGACGTCAGCTCCGACCCGATCGTCCTGGGCATCGTCGGCGCCGCCCGGATCCTGCCCTACGTCCTTCTGTCCATCCCGGCCGGGATCATCGCCGATCGCTTCGAACGTCGGCTCGTCCTGCTCATCACCGACGTCGCCCGCGGGGCGATCATGGTGGCGATGGCCTGGCTGGTCGCGATCGACGGTCCGCTCGTCGCGATCGTCGGACTGGCCATCCTCGCGACCTGCTTCTCGTGCTTCTTCGGCCCGACGATCGGCGCCTACCTGCCGACCCTCGTCCGCGACGAGAACGAGCTCGGCCCGGCGAACAGTGCCTGGTCGACCCTCGACAACCTCGCGTTCGTCATCGGGCCGGCGATCGCCGGGCTGCTGATCGCCGCGAGCGGCCTGACGCTCGCCTTCGTGCTCAACGCGATCTCGTTCGCCATCGTCGCTGTCGTCCTGTGGCGCCTGCCCCGCGAACAGGGGAAGCGTGCCGAGCCGGCAGGAGCGGGCGTAAGCGGCGCTAAGGC
>JADGQI010000101.1 GCA_017881905.1 Chloroflexota bacterium | reverse complement strand
CGATCCCGTCGGCGAGCTGGTTCATCCGCAGCCGGCGGCCATCCGCTTCGGCCAGCTGGACCAGCGCGGCGTACTCGGCCAGGGTCATCTGCTGCTCGGTCCGGAGATCGTCGTCCAATCGGCGGCTCACCAGGGCGTGGGCGGTCAGGAACGCTCGCCAGGGCGCCAGCCGCGGGTCGTGCGCGGTGAGCGCCCGAGGGTGGTCGGGGACGATCTCAGCCTCGGCGGTCTTGCTCATCGCTGCGCATCATACCCCGGCTCGCAACTGATTGACGGCGCAATGAGTCGCGATCGGGTGGTCGTCCGGAGTCGATCAGTCCACGGCCGGCCCCGGGTCTCCCGCCGGTTCGTCGGCGGACTCCTGTCGGCCTTGGTCGTCCGGACCGGCGAGGGGCAGACGGATCACGAGGTCGCCGTCGCCGGACAGGCCGACCGCCTCACTGCCGCTCTGGACGATCTCCTCGACCCGGGGCTGATCGCGGAAGATCTGGCGCTCGAGCTCGACCATGACGTTGCCGACCGCCGCTCCCCGCCGCCGGGTGGCCTTCGGTCGAGGCGCGTCCCACGCCTCGACGGCGGCCGCGGTCAAGGCCGCCAGGCCCTGCTCGAGGTCGACGGCCGTCGGCCAGCCGTAGCCGAGGCGGAAGTGGCGACGCGACTGGTCGAACCAGTGGCCCGGCCCGACGACGGTGCCGTATCGCTCGAACAGGATCCGGTAGAACCGGTCGACGTCGACCGGCACGTCCGCCCGGAACCTCGGGAAGCCCACGACGCCGCCGCGGGGCTCGACCCATTCGAACAGCTCGTGATCGCCGATCCAGGCGCGCACGGTCTGGAGCCCGACCCGGATCCCGTCCAGGATGGCCGGCATCCGCTCGGGGCGGCGAGCGAAGGCGACCTCGGCGATCGCCTCGTCGACGACGGAGTTCGTGATCAGGATCTGCTCCTTGGCCGCCAGGAACCGCTCGAGCAGTGGTCGGTCGCGGGTGGTCAGCCAGCCGATCCGGATCCCCGGCAGCCCGTCCGCCTTCGACAGCGACGAGACGCCGATCGCCCGTTCCGACAGCGTGGCCGCGAGCGGGAGCGGTCCACCGAACGTCATCTCGCGATAGGTCTCGTCGACCAGCAGTCGAGCGCTGGGGTGCCGTTCGACCAGTCCGACGATCTCCCGCAGGACCGGCTCCGGCATCACCGCGCCGGTCGGGTTGTGCGGAACGGTGAGCGACACCAGCCGCGTCTTCGGCGTCATCAGCTCCGCGACGCGGTCCGGCTCGACCGCCCAGCCGTCCTCGGGGCGCAGGTCGAGATGGCGGACGGTCGCGCCGATCGCCCTCGGGGTCTCCAGGTTGGTGGCGTAATTCGGCCGGACCACCACCAGCTCGTCGTCGGGTCCGAGCAGGCTGGTGTGGATGATGAACAGCGCGGCTGCCGCCCCCGGCGTCACGAGCACATCGTCCGGTCCGAGGCCCGGCCCGTCCGCGGCGATCGCCGCCCGCAGCCCCGGACGACCGCGGTGGTCGCCATACATCAGGACGAGATCGTCGAGCGCGACGGACAGGTCGCGCAGCGGAGTGTCCGGCACGGAGCTCTCAGCCAGGTTGGAACGGACCCGGTCGTACCCGAACTGCTCGGGCGACTCGGCTTCGATCGGCATCCGGCGGTAGTCCACGCACCCTCCTCGTTTCGATCGCCCAGCTCGTGGAAGATCCCCCTTCCCGGCGGTCCGGTCGCGCCTATCATCTCCGGAACGGTCGCCGTCCGGCGGCGCGGATCCGCCCGGACGACCCTCCGGCACGGGAGTCGACGATGGCATCTGCACTGGCACCCAGGCGCCTGCCGCGGCGGCGGCGGTCCACCGCGTTGCTCGCGCTGAGCCTGGCGATGGGACTCGTGGCCGCGGCATGCGGCGGATCGGCCGCGGCCGAGGGCAGTGGCGTCGGTGGCGTCGGTGGCGGGGGCGACAACGGCGTCTACGACCCGGTCATCGCCCAGATCCAGGCCGCGTTCGGCACCTCGATGAGGTCGGGGACCGTCGAGAACGGCGTCCTCAAGATCACCCTCGTCAACGGCGCGGGGGCGGGGATGGCGGGGCTGTTCATGTGCTCGAACATCAAGCCGTACCTCAAGGCCGCGAACCTGGCCGACACCAAGGTCGTCATCGTCGACGAGTCGGGCGCCCAGCTGGCGACCGAGGCGGTCTGCAAGTAGGGCTCAGCCGGCGAACCGCCGGGTCGGTCGCCCCCGGACCCCCGGACGGAATCGGAACACCCCACCCGCGTGCGGCTGATCGCGGCGACCGCCCGGCGGGAAGCCTTCCTGCCCGGTCGTGATGTAGAGCTCGTCGAGGCCCGGCCCGCCGAACGCACAGCTGGTGACCTGGGCCGCCGGAAGCTGCACCCGACGATCGAGCCGTCCGTCCGGCGTGTAGCGCTCGACCGCCCAGCCGTCCCACAGGCAGACCCACGCATGGCCCTCGGCATCCAGGGTCATCCCATCCGGCCAGCCCGCACCCTCGCGCAGCTCGATCGCCGGGCGCCGACCCGAGATCGATCGCCCGGAGGCGTCCACGTCGAAGCGATCGACCCGTCGGGTCGGCGTGTCGATGAACAGGAGCTGGCGCCCGTCAGCGGTCCAATCGAGACCGTTCGGGATCGTCAGCTCCGCAAGGGGTTCCGTCACGGTCCCGTCCGGGTCGAGCCGATGGAGGCGACCGAGACCGGGACGCTCGTCCGCGGCCATCGAACCCGCCCAGAACCCGCCGTCTGGCCCGACCTTGCCGTCGT
The DNA here is from genome assembly GCA_017881905.1 of Chloroflexota bacterium. GTDB lineage: Bacteria > Chloroflexota > Limnocylindria > Limnocylindrales > CSP1-4 > Chersky-267. The sequence goes on along the minus strand of JADGQI010000101.1, from coordinate 4,320 downwards.
TCATCCGGATGCCTGGATCCTCGGCGGCGATCGGGGCGACCATCTCCAGCCGCCCGGTCCGGACATCGAGCGCGGCGAACCCGTCGCGGACCGCGAGGATCGGCCCGCCCGACGAGCGGAGGGCGAGCGCGCCGACCGGCTGGCCGACCGGGATGGCCGCGTCGTCGCCGGTCGTCGGGTCGCTCAGGTGGACGATGCCGCCGAGGAGATCGACCCACCACAGCCGGTCGAGCCGATCGTCCCAGACCGGGCCCTCGGCCAGCTCGGCGTGCGCATCGACGACGAGCTCGGGCGTGGGCTCCATCGGCGGGCGGGTCAACCGGCCCGCAGGATCGCGCTCATGAACGCCGCGGCCTCGGCGACCCCCTCGGCCGGTGGCTGGAGGATGTCCTCGTTCTCGATCGACAGGACGTCGTCGTAACCGGCTGCCCGCAGCTCCCGGACGAACGGGCCCCAGAAGGTCGCGTCGTGCGACCGACCGACGGTCCGGAAGATCCAGGCGCGCTCGGCCGCGTCCTCGAACGGACGCTGGTCGAGCACGCCGGCCAGGGCGACCTGCTCGGGAACGATCTGGGTGTCCTTGAGATGGACGTGATGGACCGCCGGCCCGAGCGCGCGGACGACCGCCAGCGGGTCCATCTGCTGCCAGAACATGTGGGACGGATCGACGTTCGCCCCGATCACCGGACCCACGGCAGCGCGCATCCGAAGGAGCGTCGGGACGTTGTAGGCGAGGTGGAGCGGGTGCAGTTCGAAGGCGATCCGGGTCACGCCGTGGTCCAGCGCGAACCGGCCCATCTCCTGCCAGAACGGGATCGCCTCGGCCCATTGGCGTTCGAGCAGGGCGACGGCGTCGGGCGGCCACGGATACCAGATCCAGTTGATGGTCGTCGAGCCGGGACCGTCGCCCGGGTTGCCGGACATCGTGACGATCTTGTCCACGCCGAGCTCGGCGGCGAGTCGGATGACCTTCCGGATCAGGTCCGCCTCGGCCGCGCCCTTGACCGGATGGAGCGGCCAGGCGGAGCAGTTCAGGGCGCCGATGCGAAGCCCTCGGTCGGCGAACGCCGCGGCGAAGGCGCGCCGCTTGCCGGCATCGGCCAGCAGCTCGTCGATGCGCATGTGCGGCGCGGACGACTGGCCGCCGGCGGCGATCTCGATCGCCGCACAGCCGGTCTCGACCGCGAGGTCGAGGGCCGCCTCGAACGACAGCTTGTCGACCGAGTCGGTATAGAGGCAGAGGTCCATCCGGGCAGGCTCCTGTGTCAGCTGAGGCCGAAGATGCGCTTCGTGGCGATCGGGCTCGACGGGGCCAGGTCGAGCTCGGCGAGACCGGCGACCCCGCGTTCGTAGAGCGGGTCGCCCTCGACGAGCGGCAGCTCCCAGGTCCGTCCGGTCGCCGCACTGGCATAGACCGCCAGGGTCGCCTCGAGGATGTGCGCACCCTGCGCTCCCGAGGCGATCGGCGAGCGGCCCGCCCGGATCGCGTCGGCCAGGTCCGCGATGAGCGGCCGGACACCGTCCTCGAACGGCATCCCGAGCTCCTCGGCGCGACCGCTCCGGCCATGGACGACGAGCCGGTCGAACGGATCGAACGCGCCGTTCCCGCCGTCCTCATAGGTCACCTCGATCCGACCGCTCGGACCGGACACCGCGAAGCCGCCCATCCCGACACCCCAGCCGACGTTGACGAGGGCGGCGTTGGTGGCGGTCTCGAACCGGGTCAATGTGATGTCCTCGACGGGAGCGTCGTTGCTCCGGGCCGTGACCCACGCCGAGACCCGTTCGATCGGCGCGCCGAGGAACGCCTCGGCGAGGTAGACGATGTGGAGCATGTCCATGAGCACGCCGCCGCCGGCCTGCCGCGGGTCGTGCCGCCAGGACGGCCGGTAGGCCGCGTTGCCAGGGTGGTCCCGGACGGCCAGCCAGTTGAGGATCGCCACCTCGACCGGTCCGATCTCGCCGGCGCCGATCAGCTCGAGCGTGCGGACGACCTCGGTGAAGAACAGGTAGTTGTGCATGATCGCCAGGGTGCGCCCGGCCGCCTCGGCCGCCGCGACCATCGCCCACGCGTCGCGCGGCGTCGTGGCGAGCGGCTTCTCGGACAGGACATGGCGGCCGCTGGCCGCAGCCGCGATGACGAGGTCCCGGTGGAGGTGCTGCGGGGTACAGACGTCGATGAGGTCGAGGTCGGTCCGGGCGATGAGCTCCGCCGAGTCGGCGTGACAGTCGGCCGGGTCGAGACCGCTCGCCGCCCGACCGAGGTCGAGACGAGCGGCCGTCGGGTCGGCGATCGCGACGAGCCGGTAGCGCTCGGGCAGTGACAGGTAGGCCGGGACGTGGTCGCTCAGGGCGACGTTGCCGCAACCGATCAGGCCGACCCTCAGCGGCTCATCGTTCTGCCGCGTCATCGCGCGACCTGGGCGGCCGACACGGCCTCGATCCTCGACGCGCGATCGGTCGCCAGGCGCATCGGTCGAAGGCCTCCAGGGGTGACGGGGGATGGGGTCCGCAAGGTTCACGAGCGTGAACGCTCGCTTCGAGGATAGAAAACGTCGGACCGCCGGTCAACCCAGTCCCGCTCGCCTTGACATGCCGCGTCGGCCGATGCTAGGTTCCGAGCGAGGTTCGTCCCTACAACCGGGCGTTTCGAAGTCCGAAAGTGTGAAGGCCGGTGCCCGTGTCGCCGTTCCCGCATTCGCAGGCGCTCTTCGAGGTCGCCCAGACGGTCATCCCCGGCGGTGTCACGTCGAGCATCCGGGCCGGAGCACGACCCCATCCGCTGTACTTCGAACGCGGCGAGGGGCCGTATCTCTGGGATGTCGACGGCAACCGGTTCGTCGACTATGCGCTCGGCTACGGCCCGCTCATCCTCGGGCACGCCCCGGCCGTGGTCCGTGATGCGGTCTCCGCTCAGCTCGAACGGGACCTGACCTATGGGTCGCAGCACCGGCTCGAGCCCGAGCTGGCCGGGCTGCTGGTCGAGATCGTCCCGGGAGCGGAGCAGGCGATCTTCGCGACGACCGGGAGCGAGGCGGTCGCCGCGGCATTGCGCGTGGCGCGAGCCGTGACCGGCCACGACCTGGTGATCAAGTTCGAAGGCCACTACCACGGTTGGCTCGACGGGGTGTTCGCGAGCACCGGGTTCGATCCCCAACGGTCGGGTCCGGTCGACCGGCCGATCGCGGTCCCCGCGACGATCGGCATGCCGGAGTCCAGCCTCGCCGACGTGGCCGTCGCCCAATGGAACGATCTCGGCTCGGTCGAGGCGATCCTGGCCGCGCATGCGAGTGGGGTCGCGGCGATCCTGTGCGAGCCGGTCGCCGTGAACGGTGGCGTCATCGCCCCAGTCCCTGGCTTTCTCGAAGCGCTCCGGCGGGTCGCCAACGAGCGCGGCGCGATGCTCATCTTCGACGAGGTGATCACCGGGTTCCGGCTCGCGCTCGGCGGCGCGCAGGAGCGCCTCGGGGTGACCGCCGACCTGGCGATCTTCGCCAAGGCGATCGCCGGCGGCATCGCCTTGAGCGCAGTCACCGGGTCGCGGGGGGTGATGGCCCCGATCGCCGACGGTCGCCTCGTCCATAACGGGACGTTCAACGGCAACCCGATCGCGATGGCCAGCGGCGTCGCCTCGCTGCGCCACCTGATCGACGGCCGGGATCGGATCTACCCGGAGCTCGACCGGCTCGGCGCCCGGCTGGCGGCGGCGCTGACCGCGGCGTCGCCCCGACTGACGGTCCGCCAGGTCGGGCCCATCGTCCACACCGCGGTCGACGAGCCGGACGACGTCCGGACGATCCGCGACCGGGTCGGCGATCCTGACGCCCACGCCCGGTTCATCGAGGCGCTGCTCGGTCGCGGGATCCATGCCACCCCGCGGGGGCTGTGGTACCTCTCGACCGCGCATCGCGACGAAGACATCGACACGACCGCCGCCGCCGCCGCCGAGGCGGCGCGCGAGACGCTGGGTTGAGCCGCCCGGCGTTCGGGGCGGGGGCCTGGATCTCGGATGCCTGGGCGTATCGGGGGTTCCCCGCGATCGTCCTCGAGAACGATCGGGTCCGGATGACGATCCTGCCGACCCACGGGGCGAAGGTCGTCGAGTTCATCGCGAAGGCGTCCGATCGCGACCTGCTCTATCACCACCCGCGGTTCGACGTCCGGCCGCCGGTCTTCGGGGCCAACGTCGACGACTGGTGGACCGGTGGGATCGACGAGATCGCTCCGACGGGCCACGCGGCGACGGTCGGCGGCGAGCAGCTCCCGTTCCTGGGCGAGTTCTGGTCACAGGCCTGGTCCGCGCGGATCGTCGACGAGGGT
>JADGQI010000100.1 GCA_017881905.1 Chloroflexota bacterium | reverse complement strand
GGCTGATGGCCGCCTGGGGCAAGACGCCGGTCCGGACCGCCGACTCGCCGGGGTTCATCGTCAACCGGGTCAACCGGCCGTTCACCCTCGAAGCCCTTCGGATGCTCGAGCTCGGCCTGGGCTCGGTCGAGGGCATCGACGCGGCGGTCCGGGCCGCTGGCTTCCCGATGGGTCCGTTCCAGCTGATGGACCTGGTCGGGATCGACGTCAACCTCGCTTCGGCACGCGGGATCTTCGAGACATTCCAGTACGAGCCGCGCTTCCGGCCGTCGGTGATCCAGGAGCGGCTGGTCGAAGCGGGCCGGCTCGGTCGGAAGACCGGCGAGGGCTTCTACTGGTACGGCGAGGACGGTCGGTCGCTCGGGATGGCCGGCGCCTTCGTCGAGGACGGCGGCGTCCTTCAGGCCTCGGCCAGGGCCCAGCCCCTCCTGGTGGCCGGCGCTCCCGCACCCGGACGACCGGTGGCCGGAACCGCCACGACCGTGCGGGACGACCCGCTCGTCGAGCGGATCGTCCTGGCCGTGATCAACGAAGCGTATCGAGCGGTCGGGGACGGGGTCGCCACGGCCCCGGACGTCGACCTGGCCATGCGACTCGGGGCGGGCCATCCGCGCGGACCCTTCGAGCAGGTCGAGCGCGCTGGGGGTCCCCGGGCGGTCCTCGACCGGCTCGAGCGGATCGCCGCCCGAAGGGACGAGGTCGAGGGGCGCTTCGACCCGGCACCGCTACTGATCGAGACCGCGGCACGCTGATCGATCGGCTGGAGGAGGCGCCGTGGGCACGCTTGGCGATCTTGTCGCATCATGCGCGAGACCCGTCCAGCCCACCCTGTCGACGGGGTTTCTCGAGGCTCCAGTGATCCCCCGAACCATCGCCTTGCTAACGCTCGCGGCCGTGCTCGTCGCCTGCGGCTCATCCACTCCGAGCGTCACGACCGGATCAACCGGCATCGGCGCCGCGCCGACCGCCAGCGTCTCTCCGTCCTCGACCACGAGCCCGGCAGCGAGCGACTCGGCAGCGGTCTCGACCGCGCCGTCCGACTCGCCCGAGCCGTCGGTCGACGGCCACGGCGTGCCGGCGCTCGAGGCGCTCCTGCCGACCAGGGTCGGGACCGTCGACATCACTCGACTCAGCCTGACCGGCAAGGACTTCTACGCGACCGGCACGCCCGAGTCGCGGAGCCGGCTCGACGCCTTCCTCGCCAGCCTCGGCAAGACCGTGGCCGATCTCAAGGTCGCCGACGCCGCCGATCCGAGCGGACGCACGCTCCTCGACGTGGGCGCGTTCCAGGTGGTCGGGGCGAAGCCCGCCGACCTGCTGACCCAGTGGGTGGCCTCGGCCAAGGCCGCCGCGCCGGCCGCGGTCAGCGCGACCGAGACGACGATCGGCGGGCGGGCCGTGACCAAGCTGGTCGACGGAACCCGCGAGGTCGGGGCGACGACCTACATCTACGCCAAGGGGGACACCCTCTTCCTCGTCCTGGCCGACGACCTGGCGCTCGTGACGAGCGCGCTGTCGCAGCTGCCCACGCCCTGACGAGCGAGGGACGACCGGCGTACGATGCCCGGACGCATCCCACGATCCGGGGCCGCGTCCCGTCGCTGGTGAGGAGGACCTGATGAATCGATCCACGTCCGGCCGCGCGATCGTGGGGCGATCCGTGGCGGCACTCCTGTCGATCTCGTTGGTGGCCCTGGTCGCGGCGTGCGGTGCGTCGTCGGCCACGGGGCCCGCCGCGAGCGCTCCGGCGGTCGTCACCCCCGGTGGGAGCCCAGGTGGCAGCGATAGCTTCGGCGGATTCGCCAAGAGCGCCAAGCTCGAGGCCACCTTGCCGCAGACGGCCAACGGCGTCGCCCTCACCACCGGCTCGCTCAACGTCATCCAGTTCTATGCGACCGGGTACACCGCGGCCAACTTCCTGACCGTCTTCTCGTCCGCCCTCGGCGTGCAGCCGAGCCAGATCGGGGTCGCCGCCGCCGTCGACGCGAGCGGCGGGACGATCGAGATCATCGCCGGCCAGTTCGCGGGCCAGACCAGCGCCGCTCTCCAGACCGAGATCGAGGCCTACGCCAAGCAGACCGACCCGAATGTCGTCCTGGCCAACACGACGATCGGCGGCAAGCCGGTCACGACAGCGACGTTCCCGAGCTCGCACGCTGGCCCCACCATCTCGTACATCACCGGCGACACGATCTACCTCATCCAGTCGCCGGTGCCGGCGACCGCCGAGGACGCGCTCAAGCAGCTGCCCTGACATGGGCCGCGTCCTTGACCGCCCGTTGCGCGACCCGTGGATCGTTGCCGCGGTCCGGACCCCCATCGGGCGGTACGGTGGCGCGCTCGCCGCGATCCGCCCGGACGATCTCGCGGCGGCGGTCCTCCGCGCCGTGGTCGACCGGGCCGGGCTGGATCCGGGCCTGGTCGAGGACGTCATCCTCGGCTGTGCCAACCAGGCCGGCGAGGACAACCGCGATGTGGCCCGGATGGCCCTGCTCCTGGCTGGGTTCCCGGTCGAGGTCGCCGGGCTGACGGTCAACCGACTGTGCGGGAGCGGGCTGCAGGCGATCAACTCGGCCGCCCACGCGATCCAGGTCGGTGACGGCGACGTGTTCATCGGCGGCGGGGTCGAGTCGATGACCCGGGCGCCGTACGTGATGGCCAAGCCGGCGGGGGCGTGGGATCGCGGCTCACGCGAGCTCGAGGACTCGACCCTCGGCTGGCGCTTCGTCAACCCCAAGCTGGCGGAGGCGCACTACCCGTACTCGATGGGCGAGACCGCCGAGAACGTCGCCGAACGCTGGTCGATCGATCGGGAGCGGCAGGACGCGTTCGCCCTCGCCTCGCAGCAGAAGGCCGTCGCGGCGATCGAGGCCGGCCGGTTCGACTCGCAGATCGTGCCCATCGCGGTGCCCCAGAAGAAGGGCGACCCCATCGTCGTCAGCCGCGACGAGCACCCACGGGCCGACACGACCGCTGAGGCGCTGGGGCGGTTGCGTCCGGCCTTTCGCGACGGCGGCACGGTGACGGCCGGGAATGCGTCCGGCATCAACGACGGCGCTTCGGCGGTGCTGCTGGTGGAGGCCGTCCGCGCGGGCGACCTGGGGCTGAAGCCGCTCGCCCGGATCGTGTCGACCGCGGTCGCCGGCGTCGACCCGGCGATCATGGGCGTCGGTCCGGTGCCGGCCACCCGGAAGGCGCTCGAACGGGCCGGGATCTCGGTCGACGACCTCGACCTCGTCGAGCTGAACGAGGCCTTCGCCAGCCAGTCGGTCGTGTGCATCGACGAGCTCGGTCTGGACCCGGCCACGGTCAACGTGAACGGCGGTGCCATCGCGCTCGGGCACCCGCTGGGGATGAGCGGCGGTCGGTTGATCACGATGCTCGTGCATGAGCTGGTGCGGACCGGGGGCCGCTTCGGCCTCGCCACGATGTGCATCGGGGTAGGGCAGGGGATCGCCACCGTCATCGAACGGATCGACGGCTAGCTGGACGTTCGGGTCCCCGCCGGGGGTATTTTCAGCGCGACGCTTGTCGAAACTCGTTGCCGTGCGTACGATGGCGGCGGACGACAACCGATCCCACCCTCGCCCGGAGGACGCAGCGCATGCTCGAGACCCAGCCGACCTTCCTCGACCTGACCGCCGCGGCCGCATCGAAACTGCGCGAGATCACGGCCGAGGAGACCAATCCGGACGTCGGCCTGCGCGTGTACGTCTACAGCGGCGGCTGCTCGGGGTTCAAGTACGGGATGATGATCGAGGACGCTCCGACCGAGGAGGACCGCGTCCTCCGCGCCAACGGCGTCACCGTCTACGTCGACGGCAAGAGCGTCGATCTCCTCCAGGGCGCGCAGATCGACTATGTCGACACGCTGATGGGCGCCGGTTTCACGGTCAACAATCCGAACGCCGTCAGCGCCTGCGGCTGTGGCTCGAGCTTCCGGACCGCCGAGGATTCGGGCTCGCCTCGGAGCTGCGCCCACTAAGTCCGACCTCTCGCTCCTCCTCAAGAAGCCGCCGGCCCCAACCGGCGGCTTCTTGATTCCCACGGCATCCCCCGAGCGACACGAACATCCGCGTCGTCGGCCCTGGGGGTTCACGCCCTGGCGCGGTGACCATCGACCGCGACGCGCCGGTACCGAAGAGCGATGGCGACGACCGACGGGCTGCCTGACCCTTCCTGCGTGCCCGAGAAGGTCGCGGCACGAGAACGAAGGGGATCGACACGAGCCGACCGAGCGCCTCATGGATCTACCTGGCCGTGGGCCTGCTGGCTGCCGGCGTCTATTTCCTGCTGCCGTCCGGGAGTCTCGAGCAGGACCTGCTGTACGACGCGATCGGCGCTTCGGCGGTCGTCGCGATCGTGCTCGGTGTCCGCATCCGGCGTCCCGAACGCCCAGTGCCGTGGCTCCTCCTGGCGGCCGGTCAGGCCTCGTTCGTGATCGGCGACCTCCTGTTCGTCTACTTCGACCACACCGGGGAGCGCCCGTTCCCGTCGCTGGCCGATGCGTTCTACCTCGCCGGCTACCCGATCATCGTGGTCGGCCTGTTCCTGTTCATCCGGCGACGGCTCGGCGGAGGCGACCGTTCGGGCCTGCTCGATGCGGCCATCCTGACCACGAGCGCCGGCGTCCTGACCTGGACCTTCCTCATGCAGCCCGCGCTCGTGGGCCAGGACATGGATCCCCTGTCGCTGGCGATCTCCGGCGCGTATCCCCTGGCCGACCTCGTGCTCATCGGCGTAACCCTCGGCCTGCTCGTGACACCCGGCGCGCGGACGACCTCGTTCCGGTTGCTGATCACGTCGCTGGTGTTGATGCTCGTCGCCGACCAGATCTACGCGCTCCAGAGCCTGTCCGACACCTACCAGTCGGGATCCCCGCTGGACCTGCTCTGGCTGCTCGCCTACCTCACCGTCGGCAGCGCGGCGCTCCATCCGTCGATGCGGACGTTGAGCGAGGCGCATCCCGTCAACGTCACCTGGCTCGGTCCCGTCCGGCTCCTGTTCCTGACCGCAGCGATGCTGACCGGACCGATCCTGATGACCGTCGGCCGGGAGGGGACCGACACCGGCCTGTGGGTCATCGCCGGAGGCTCGGCCCTGCTGTCGGTCCTCGTCCTCGCCCGCCTCGCCGGCCTGGTCGGGACCCTCGCCCGTGACGTCGAGCAGCGCCGGGCGCTCGAGGAGCGACTCAGCCATCAGGCCTACCACGACTCGCTGACCGGACTGGCCAATCGACGCTTGTTCGTCGAGCGCGTCGCGTCGGCGCTCGACGGACGGCACACCCCGGGTGGGCTGGCGGTCCTGTTCCTCGACCTCGACGACTTCAAGACCGTCAACGACGAGATGGGGCACGCCGCCGGCGACGCGCTGCTCGCTGCCGTGGCCGAGCGCCTGGCCACCGCCTGCCGGGAGACCGATCTCGCCGCGCGGCTCGGCGGGGACGAGTTCGGGGTCCTCGTGACCAAGCTGCAGGACGCATCCGAAGCGCGACCCGTCGCCGACCGGATCCACGCCGTCCTATCGAGCCCGGTCGAGATCGCCGGACGGATGGTACCGGTCGGAGTGAGCCTCGGTGTCGCGGTGGACAGCGCGGAGACCCGCACCGCCGACGACCTTCTCGGCGCGGCCGACATGGCGATGTATCGGGCCAAGTCGGCCGGCAAGGGGTCGGTCCAGACCGCTCCGCTCGACATCAGGACGTCGGATCATGGCCCCGGTCGGGCCGGGGTGCGTCGTTCCCGCCCCGCCCCCACCGCTCGTTTGGACGAAGGCTACCAGCCGACCTGACCGGCGCCAGGTCCTCCTGGCCTACACTCGGGCCGATGGAGCTTCCGCTGTTCCCGTTGCACACCGTCCTCTGCCCTGGCGTGGCGTTGCCGCTGCACGTCTTCGAGCCGCGCTATCGGGCGCTCGTCGCGCGCTGCCTGGAGGAGGGCACGCCGTTCGGCGTCGTCCTCATCCGGGATGGCCGAGAGGTCGGGGCCGGACCGACCAGCATCGCCACCGTGGGGACGGTGGCCGAGATCCGCGAAGCCGGTAAGTTCAGCGACGGCCGCTACGAGCTCCTCATCGTGGGAGTCCGTCGGTTCCGGATCGAGTCGGTCACGGTCGGTCGCGAGCCGTACCTCGTCGGCGACGTCGAAGAGCTCGAGGAGGAGATCGGCGACCGGCTCGCGGCGCGCGCCCTGACCGACCGGGTCACCCAGCGGTTCGTCCGCTACCTCGCCCTCCTTCAGCCGGCCGAGGGCGAGGATGCCGACGAGATCGACGTCCAGGTCGAGCTCGATGTCGAGGACGACCCGGCGGATACGGGCGGATCGTCGACGTCGGACGGCGCTCCGGATCCGCTCGACGACGTCGCGCGTCGGGTCGCCGTACCGGACGATCCGACGATCCTGTCCTACCTGCTGTCGGGGATCATCCAGGTCGACCAGCCGAGGCGTCAGCAGCTCCTCGAAGCCCCGACGACCGAGTCCCGGCTGCGCGAGCTGATCCGGCTGATCGATCGCGAGGTGGTCCTGCTCGACCGGCGCCTGCGCAACTTCAGCGTCGACCCGCGCACGATCGCGCTCCGCCGCAACTAGGTGGACGTCCGGGAGGCCAAACCGGCCGAGCTCGCCGACTGGGACGCGCACGTCGTCGATGTCCCGACCGGGAACGTCCACCAGTCGCGGGCCTGGGCCGCGTATCGGGGCGGGTCCGGCTGGCAGCCACACTTCCTGGTGACCGCCGACAGTGCCCGGGTCCTGGCCCTCGCCCGAGCGTGGCCGTTGATCGGCGGGAACGGCGTCTACGTGTCGCGGGGACCGTTGCCCGACGCTGACGTGCGGCTCACCCTGGCCCGTCTCGAAGCGGTCACGGGCTGGCTCGCCGCACGTGGCTCCGCCGTGGTCGCCTCGGACGCCGAGGTCCCGGCGGGTACGGGTTACCCCGACCTGCTCGCCGCCGCGGGGTTCCACCGGATCGACGAGCTCCAGCCGTCCCGGCACCGACTCGCGCTGGACCTGACCGGCGGGCCCGATCCGGCGGCGCTTCTGGCGGGGTTCAGCGCCACGACCCGGAACATGATCCGGGCCGCCGAGCGGAGCGACCTTCGGATCGTCCGGATCGGCCCTGCGCCTCGTCCCGAGGCTGGGTCGTGGGCCACGGAGCCCGGTCAGCCCCGGGCCACGTCCGGACCGGCCGGCCTCGACCTCCTGCAGACGGAGCTCGACGTCCTGTACGGCTCGATGCGTGCGACGGCGGAGCGCCGCGGGTTCGGCCTGGCCTCACGGGCTCGATTCCTCGATTGGTCGCGCCGTGCCTTCGCCGACGGCCATCTCGTCTACCTCGGCGCGCACGAGCCCGGCGGCGAGCTGGTCGCGGGCGCCACGTTCTATCGACACGGCCGACGCTGGACCTACTCGCACGCCGCCGACGACGCCCGCTTCCGGAAGGCCTACCCCGGCGCGGTCCGTCTCCTCGTCTGGGAAGCGATCAAGGGTGCCCTGGCCGAGGGCCGCGACGAGATGGACCTCGGCGGCGTCGACGTCCCGGGTGCCCGGCGCCGGCCCGAACCCGGAGAGCCCGCCCACGGGATGCTCGCGTTCAAGGAGTCCTTCGGGGCGCGCTGGATCGAGCTGAGCGGCGCCCACGAACGCATCCTCAGCCCCGTCCGCTACGGCCTGGGCCGGCTGACCGCGAAGGCCGCGGCCGTGGTCGGCCGCGCCGGCTGACCTACTCGGAGAAGCGCTCTTCCTTCCACGGGTCCGCGTCGTTGTTGTAGCCGTAGCGTTCCCAGAACCCGAGGATGTCGTGGTCGAGGAACTCGAGGCCGCGGACCCACTTCGCGCTCTTCCAGAAGTAGCGCTTGGGGACGAACAGCCGAAGCGGATACCCGTGCTCCTGCTCGAGCGGCTTGCCGTCGTACGTGTCGGCCAGCAGGACGTCGTCATCGTCGAGCACGGACAGCGGCAGGTTGGCCGTATACCCCTGCTCGGAGTGCGCCAGGACGTGGGTCGCCTCGGGCTTTACCCCGACCGCCGACAGGATCTCCTGGATGGCGACGCCCTCCCAGACGGTATCGAGCTTCGTCCACCTGGTGACGCAGTGGATGTCGGTCCGGACCTCCTTGCGAGGAAGGGCCTTGAACTGGTCCCACGACAGGGTCAAGGGGGCATCGACGAGGCCGTAGACGCGGAAGTCCCAGGTCGACAGGTCCGTGTGCGGCACCGACCCGTAATGGAGGACCGGGAACTTGTCGGTCTTGTACTGGCCGGGCGGGATGCGCTCGGCGATGGCGGGGTCCGTAGGCTTGCCGCCGAACAGGCGCTCGATCATGGCTCTCTCCGTGAAGTCGTCCTGTCCGCATGGTCCCACAAGGCGGCCCGACCGTTCCCGTTTCGCGGTCGGCCGCTCGGCTCAAGCCGCGTTTCGACGAGGTCTGCCGTTACGGCGAAGCCGCGTCCTCGACCCGGAGGACCCACATCCCGGCTGCCTCGTCGACCAGGATCGGCACGTAGCGCGATCCGTCGATGACCGTCGGCTGGCTGATCTCGAGCAGCTTGTAGCGCGGGTCGGCCGGGTCGTCGTCGAGGCGGTCGTGATAGATGAACGTCCCGGGTGCTGGCTTGCCGTTGGCGGGATCCAGGAAGGTCAGGTACGAGTAGGCGACGTCCGTCAGCGGCAGGCCCAGGTCGGCGACGCCCTGCGCCCGGAGGGTGGGCGGCGCGATGACGAGGGGGTGGTCGGCGATGTCCCTGCCCGGTGGCAGGCCGTGCCAGGACGGTCGCGCGCCGAGCTTGGCGTCGATCGCCTCGAACGCGCGTTGGGCGTTGGCATGGAGCTTGAGCTGGGTGGCGATCGATGCCCGGGTCGCGGTGTCCAGCTGCGCGATCGGAGCGACCGCAAGCGCAACAAGCAGGCCGCCGGCGATCGGCAGCACGAGGCGACGCACTCCGGGCTGCAGGAGCTGCCCGAGCCGACGGCGGATCTCGGGGACGTCCAGGACCGAGACGCCGATGGCGGCGGCGAACAGCAGGCCCAGGTCGATCGGGACGAGGTAGCGCGACGACAGGAAAGTCCCGCGCGCACCGGTCACGATGAACAGCCCGGCGATCCCGCCGACCACCCCGACGAGACCGACAGCCAGCGCCCAGCGCCGGCGGGCGACGAGCACGTAGATCGATGCGGCGGCCAGGGGGAGCAGCGCGATCTGGCCGAGGAAGTGCTGCCACATCCAGCCGAACATCTCGACCAGGTTCCGGACGTCCCGACCCTCGGAGTTGGCGAGGGCGGTCGAGGTCCAGAAGAGGGGATCGCCGAACACCAATCCGTCATGTGCCAGGAGGATCGGGATCGCCAGGAACCCGACGAGGGTCAGGTACGCCCGGCCGGGCGGCCGTTGGCGGTGCCGGACGGCGGCCCGGATTTCGAGCAGGACGAGCGCGCCGAGGGCGACGGCCACGACCGCCAGGACCTCGGGTCGGACGAGCACGGCCAGCACCAGGGACAGCCCGGCCACGAGGTAGCGCGGTCGCTCTGCCGTGACCGCCAGTCCGGCGACGAGCAGGAACAGGGTCATCCAGGTGATCGCGTAGGCGAGGCTGATGTCGACCAGCAGGATGGGCGAGACGAGGAACGCGACGGCGGCGAAGGCACCGCTGGCGAAGCCACCGACCCGCTCGGCAAGCACCGCCGCCAGGACGACGCACAGTGCGAACGCGAGGATCGCCGCCCAGGCGACCGGCCTCCAGTCACCGGATAGGCCGTACAGCACCCCGTAGACGAGGTCGAGCAGGGGCTTCGAGGTCTGGGTGAGGTGGCCTTCAACCTGCTGTCCGGCGAGCAGCCGTTGGAACTCGATCACCGGTGCGACGGCGTCCGGCCCGACGGATCCGGACCGGATGGGGCGGACCGTCTGGACGGCGACGGCGACCGCCGCGATGAACAGCCCGGCCAGCATCCCGAGGCGCCAGCGGCTGCTCAGGTTGGTCATGGTCGTCCGGAAGTCTAGGGTATCCTCCTCGGCGATGCCCTCCCCCGAAGAAGGTCCCGCACCCAACCGACCCCGGGTCGTGATCGTGATGCCCGCCTACAACGCGGCACGGACCCTTGAGCGGACCTACGCGGACATCCCGCACGACATCGTCGACCGGATCATCCTCGTCGACGATGTGTCCCGGGACGACACGGTGGAGGTCGCCCGGCAGCTCGGGCTGGACGTCATCATCCACCGCCAGAACCGCGGCTACGGCGGCAACCAGAAGACGTGCTACGACGCCGCGCTGGCAGCCGGTGCCGACGTGGTGGTCATGCTCCACCCCGACTACCAGTACGACGCGACCCGGATCCCCGACCTGATCGCTCCGATCCAGGCCGGCGACAAGGACCTGATGCTCGGCAGCCGGTTCCTCGGCGATCCGATCGCGGGTGGGATGCCGCGCTGGAAGTACGTCAGCAACCGGTTCCTGACCGGCCTCGAGAACCGGGCGTTCGGCCTTCATCTGAGCGAGTACCACACGGGCCTGCGTGCGTACAGCCGAAGACTCCTCGAAGCCATCCCGTACCACCTCAACAGCGACGACTTCGTGTTCGACCAGGAGCTGATCAGCCAGGTCGTGGCCGCCGGCGGCCTCGGGATCGGCGAGATCGGCGTCCCGACCCGCTATTTCGAGGAGGCCAGCTCGGTCGGGTTCCAGCGCAGCGTCGTCTACGGTCTGGCCACGCTTCGCGTCGTCGCCCGCTTCCTTCTCCATCGGATCCGGCTGCGCCGCTCGCCCAAGCTGACCCCCCGTCCACCCGCGGCCTAGTGGCGTGAACCGCGGCGGCGGCGGACTGCTTCGAGCCGTCCTCGGGATCGCGATCTCGGTCGCGTCGCTGTGGTTCGTCCTGCGCGGCGTGGACTTCGCCAGTGTCGGGGCCATCTTGCGCACCGCGGTCCCCGCCTGGATCCTCGCGACCGTGCTCCTCCAGGTCGTCGACGTGCTCTTCCGCACCGCTCGGTGGCAGCAGCTTGTGGCCCCGATCAAGTGGATCCGGTTCACCTCGATGCTGGCCTACCTGCTCATCGGCTACCTCGCCAACAACATCCTGCCGGCGCGTCTCGGCGAGCTCGTCCGGAGCCACTATCTCGGCGATCGCGAGGCCGTCAGCCGGGCCTCGGCGCTCGGGACGGTCGTCGTCGAACGGGTCGTCGACACGGCGGTCGTCGTGACCATCGGGGCGATCGCGATCTTCGTCCTCCACGTTCGGGGCGTCGTCGCCAGCGCGGTCCTCGTCGGCCTGGCCGTGACCGGGCTCCTGGTGGTGGGTCTGGCGATCGGGATCGTGGCCCACCGGCTGCCGGGTGCCGACCGGATCATCGCGATGGCGGAACGGCGTCCGCGGATCGCCGAGGTCGCGCGTCGTCTCCACGACGGCCTCGCCGTGGCCGGTCGTCCGCGGACGCTGACGGCCGCGGTCGGTCTCAGCGTCGCCGCGTGGGCGGCCAGCCTGCTGGCGGTCGCGACGGCCGGACAGGCGCTCCGGATCGAGCTGACGATCGGCGAGGCGGCGCTCCTGTCCGCCGGTGTCGCGCTGGCCACCGCGATCCCGTCGGGCCCCGGTTACCTCGGGACGTTCGAGCTGGCATTCGTGACGATCGGCACCGCCATCGGCCTGTCCAAGGACGAGGCGCTCGCCCTGGGCCTCCTCGTCCACGTGACGATCCTCGTCCTGACCTCGGTCGGCGGGGCGATCGCCTTCCTGCGACTGGGCTGGAACCGGAGCAGGGCCGAGGTCGCGGAGGTGGCTCGGGGCCTGGTCGACGACGAGGGCACGGCGGACGTGTGAAGACCCCGGCCGTGAGGCCGGGGTCTTCGAGCACCGGGTCGGACCGTCCGCTACGGAGCGGGGTTGGCCAGGTCGCTCACCTTCTGGAGCTTGTACTTGTCGGCCGTCGCCTTGGTCACGACGAACGCGTTCTGGTCCGTCGCCGGGGCGAACGCCAGGGCGGTCAGCTTGAGCGGAGCGAGCCGAGTGTTGAGCTTCGTCACGGTCTCCGCGGCGTCGCCGGTCGCCTCGCCGGCGCCCTTGTTGACGTACTCGAGCGCGGTCGCCGCGTACTCGGCCAGGATGTCGATGTCGCCCTTCTGGAGCGCGGGGAAGACGACTTCGCGGTTCCCGAGCTGGAACTTGCGCTCCACCGTGAACCCGTTCGCCTCGAGGACCTGGGCGAAGATCTCGCCGAGGATCTCCTGCTCGTAGAAGTTGGTCGATCCGACCTTGACCTTGATCCCGGCCCCGGACGTCCCGCCGGTGGTCAGGCCGTTCGCGGCCAGCCAGGCGGCCGCGACCGACTTGGAGTCCTTGCCGTCGACGGTGACCTGCTTGTTGAGGTCGGTCAGCGCCTCCTGGGTCAGCTTGGCCATGAACGGGTTGATCAGGTCGGGCAGGCCCGGTGCCTTGGCCAGCAGGTCGTTCCGGACGACCGGGACCAGGTTATCGGCCTTCTGCAGGTGCTTGTCGTCCTCGAGCGCGACCAGGTTGTTGACCTGGATCGACGGGTCGGACGAGAACAGCAGCCCGACATCCACGAGCCCGGACTTGATCGCGCTCAAGCTGAGCGGGCCACCCGCGTCGAGCGGCAGGAACAGTTTGAACTCGACGCCGTAGGTGTCCTTGAGACCGAGCACGCAGAACGGGCGCTGGGGGCACTCCGGTGGGCCACCAAGGGTGAGCTGGGATGCGATCGAGCCCGTCGGCGCCGCGGACGCGGGCGAGGCTGCGGTCGATGGACTCGCGACGGCTGACGCGGCGGCCGTCGGTGCGGCCGTGGCCGCCGTCGTGGCTGATGGACTGCTCCCACCCGACGTGCACGCACTCACGAGGAGCGCGACGATCGTCGCCCCGAGAGCGGCCCTGCGGAATGTCCGCATGGGTCCTCCTTCCTGGATCGTCCGGCGGTCGCATGGGCACGTCGCCTGAGACGTCCGCGGACTATACCCCGGGTCGTCGGAACCGTCAGACGGCGTCGTCCGCTCGCTCGCCGTCGGGGTCCCGCGCGAGCCGGATCCCCGGTGACACGACCCTCCGTTCCGCAAGGGTGAGCCCGCGTTCGGTGATCACGGCGAGGACGGCCACGAGGATCGCGCCCGCGACGAGCATCGACTGGTCCTGGAGCGCGAACCCGTCGACGATGTAGCGCCCGAACCCACCGCCGGCGATGAGTGCCGCCAGGGTCGCCGTGGCGACCGCGGCGACGGCCGCGGTCCGCAGCCCGGCGACCATCACCGGCATCGCGGCAGGGAGCTCGACCCGGGTCAGGACCTGCGACTCGCGCATCCCCATGCCGCGGGCCGCATCGACGGTCTCCCGGTCCACGCCTCGCAATCCGACGTGGGTGTTGGCCAGGATCGGCGGGATCGACAGCAGGACGAGCGCCAGGAGCGGGGTCAGGAGCCCGAACCCGAGGATGGGGAAGAAGACCAGGAGGAGCGCATAGGAAGGGATCGCGCGACCGATCCCGGCCACGTTGACGGCCAGTGCGCCGCCACGGCCGGTATGCCCGGTGTACAGCCCGATCGGGACCGCGATGAGGAGCGCCACCAGGATCGCCAGGCCGGCCAGCTCGACGTGCTCGACGAACCGGGTCGGGATCCCGTCGGCGCCCTGCCAATGGGTCGGATCGGTCAGCCAGCCGAACGCGCCGGTGATCCCGTCCATCGACTCAGGTCGCCCGTCGCGCCCAGGGCGTCAACAGACGCTCGGCGAGCTGGAGGAGGACGTCGAGCACGAGCGCGACGACGATGATCAGCACGAACCCGACATAGATCATCGTCGGGAACTGCCGATTGAAGCCGCGCAGCATCAGCTGCCCGAGACCGCCCTCCCCGATGACGGCGGTGACCATCACCAGGCCGACCGTCGTGACGGTCGCGATCCGCAGGCCGGTGAAGATGACCGGCAGGGCCAGCGGAAGATCGACCGCGAGCAGCCGCTGGCGACGGCCGTACCCCATTCCGTCCGCCGACTCGCGGATCTCGGCCGGGATCCCGTCGAGGCCAGCGAGGATGTTGCGGGTCAGGATCAGGAGGGTGTACCCGATCAGTCCGATCTCGGCGGTGACCAGGGTCAGCCCGGTGAACGGCACGAGGAAGGCGAATAGGGCAAGGCTCGGGATCGTGTACAGGATCCCGAACGTCGCCGTCACCGGCCCACGGAGGAACCCCAGCCGGCGGATCAAGAGAGCCGCGGTCAGCGAGATCATCAGGCCGCACCAGACCGCCA
Organism: Chloroflexota bacterium; assembly: GCA_017881905.1. Taxonomy (GTDB): domain Bacteria; phylum Chloroflexota; class Limnocylindria; order Limnocylindrales; family CSP1-4; genus Chersky-267. The sequence goes on along the minus strand of JADGQI010000100.1, from coordinate 19,214 downwards.
GCACCGTCAGGACGAGGTGGTCGATCAGGGCTCCCGCGATGACGCCGAGGTTGTCGGCGATCCACTCCGGTTTGATCACGACGCCAGGCCCTGACGGGTCGGCGAGGCCGCCTCGTCGCGGACGACCGGGGCGCTGAGCTCCGCGATGATCGCGTCGAGCCCGATCAGCCCGACGACCCGCCCGTCGCCGTCGACCAGGATCCCCTCCTGCACGCCCGAGTCGAGCAGCATCGACAGCGCGTCCTTGAGCGTGGTCCGTCGCTCGAGCAGCGGCGACATCGGACTGGCCAGGTCGCGGGACAGCGATCCCGTGATCGGCAGGTCCTCTTCCGCCACCCAGCCGAGCGGCCGATCCGCATCATCGATGAGGAGCAGGTACGGCGATGGATCGCCGGCCAGCCGTAGCCGCGCGTCGGCCGCGTCGTCGCCCGGCCTGGCCGTGATCGCCGAGGTGGGCGGCAGGTCGCCGACCCGCACGAGCGACAGCCGCTTGAGCCCGCGATCCGCCCCGACGAACCGGGCGACGAAGTCGGACGCCGGGTTCGCCAGGATCTCCGCCGGTGGGGCGAACTGGGCCAGCTGGCCGCCGGCCTGCATGACCGCGACGAGGTCGCCCATCTTGATCGCCTCGTCGATGTCGTGGGTCACGAACAGGATCGTCTTGGCCAGCTCCTCCTGGAGGCGGAGGAACTCGTTCTGAAGGCGGTCGCGGACGATCGGGTCGACCGCCCCGAACGGCTCGTCCATGAGCATCAGCGGCGGGTCGGCCGCGAGCGCCCTGGCGACCCCGACCCGCTGCCGCTCGCCGCCCGACAGCTGGCTCGGATAGCGATCGCGGTAGCGACTCGGATCGAGGCCGACGAGGCCGAGCAGCTGATCGGTCCGCTCCCGCTGGCGAGGTCGGTCCCAGCCAAGCAGGCGCGGCACGACCGCCACGTTGTCGCCGATCGTCTGGTGCGGGAACAGGCCGGTCGACTGGATGACGTAACCGATCCCGCGGCGGAGCTCGGTCACCTCACGAGTGGCAGCGTCGACGCCGTCGATCAGGATCCGCCCCGACGTCGGCTCGATGAGTCGGTTGACCATCTTGAGCGAGGTCGTCTTGCCACACCCGGACGGTCCGACAAGGACGCAGATCCGGCCGGCCGGCACAGCCAGCGACAGGTCGTTGACCGCGCCGGGCGTCCCCTTCTCGGTCCGAGCATAGACCTTCGTGACGTGGTCGAACTCGACGGTCGCCGCGCGCCGATCCGGACGCGAACCTTCGCCACCGTCGCTCGGGTTCGGTGTGTTCGGACCTTCGCTATCGGCCATCGCCACGGGCTGGGCACTCCTCCGGGTGTGGCCCGAACGGTACGGCAATCGGCGCCGGGACCCGATCGGGACGGCGCGCCGCTCCCTCTGATCAGGCCTCGCGGATCGCGGACGTGGCGACCGATGGTCCGAGCTCAGCCCGCGTCGATGAGCGGCTTCACCTCGCCGATGAACCGCTCGAGCGACTCGACATCGTAGGGGTTCGGTTGTTCCGAGATGACCGTCCGAAAGCCCATCTCGACGTACGGTCGAAGGCGGTCCGCGAGCTCTTCGGGGGTCCCGTTCCAGAACGTGTCATCGTCCTCGACCTCGCTCATGGGGGTCTTGTTGTAGGCGAGCGCCTCACGCCAGACCCGCTCCGCTTCCGCGTGCGTGTCGCGGATCGTGACCTTGACCCCGAGCGTGAACTCGATCTCGGACGGATCGCGGCCGACGGCGGCGCAATGCTCGTGAAGGACGTCGATCTTGTGGCGCATCAGCTCGACCGGACCCATCGCGTTCCACATGTCGGCATAGCGGGCGACGGTCCGAAGGGTCTTCTTCTCGCCGCTCCCGCCGATCATGATCGGCACCTTCGCCTGGACCGTCGGCGGCTTGTGGCGCAGGTCGTCGAACGCATAGCGCCCACCCGGCGCCGACGTGACCGACCCGCCGTCCAGGACCTGGCGCATCGCGCCGACGGACTCATCGAGCCAGTCGAGGCGCTGCCCGAAGCCCGAGCCGAAGTCGATCCCGTGGGCGCGGTGCTCCGGCTCCATCCAGGCGCCCCCGATCCCCAGGATCGCTCGGCCGCCGCTGATGTGGTCGAGGGTCGTGGCCGTCTTCGCGACCAGCCCCGGGTTGCGGAACGTGTTGGCTCCGACCAGCAGCCCGAGGCGGGTCTGCTCGGTCGCCATCGCCCACGCGGCGAGCGTGGTCCAGCCCTCGAAGATCGGCTGGTACGGGTCGCCGAAGATCGCATAGAGGTGGTCCCACGTCCACAGGTGGGCATAGCCGAGCCGGTCGACCCGCTTCGCGGCGTCGAGCATCTCGGGCCAGGTCGCCGCCTGGCTCCACAGGAGGATCCCAAGCTTCAGGTCGCGGTCGGGCACGTCGTCCTCCAGTGTGTCGGGTCTGCTGGCACGCCCTAACGGTACGCGAGGCAAGGGACGTCCATCAGCCCGGACCGGACGGCGATCGTCCCGGGTCGGCCGGTCGCCGCTCGCCGGGCATCGATCCGCCCTCGGACCCCGGCCGGTCGGGATCAGCCGAGCGGGAGCGTGGCCAGATCCCCGTCGATGAGCTCCCGGTCCTCGGCGTCCGCGACGCGGGTGAGCGCGTCGCGCGAGCGGTCGCGCCACGCTCCCGCGGCGACCGGATCCCCGGCGACGGCGTGCGCCCGGGCGAGTGCCTCGTAGGCCGCGGGGAGGTCCCAGTCCTCGATGCCCTCGCCGCCCGCTTCGAGGATGGCCAGACACCGTCGCGCGTGCCAGATCGCGGGCTCTCCTCGGCCGAGCACGGAGTACACCCGCGAGCAGAGCCACTCGCCCCGTGCCCGGTTGGCCGGCAGGCCGATCGCGTCCCAATGGAGGCGCGACGCATGGGCGGCGTGGATCATCCGGTCGACATCGTCGGCTGAGCGGTCCTCCTGCTCGAGCAGCGTCCACGCGTAGTTGTAGAGGCCCGCCGCCAGCTGGCGCTGGGTCGTGGGGTCGAGCTCGGGCGGCATCGGCGGTCGGCTCACGAGCGGCTCCTTTCGGTCGATCCACAGGTTGTCGTCCACAGCGGCGATCGTGGGGTCTCCACCAGGTCGAGAGTCAAGCCCGCCGCCTGCGAACCCTGGCGGTCAGGCGTTGTCGAGCTCACGGGAGATCGCCCGGAGGATGAACCGGGCGGCCTCGGCGCTCTTCCCGCCGAGCTTCTGGTCGTCGTCCTGCTCCAGTGCGACGTCGAGGTCGCCGAGCATCGCGTCGAGGGCCGGGGTCCGGACCAGGGCGCCCGTCGCGAACGCCTGGTCGAGCCGGGCGACTGCCCGCCGGGCATTGTCGACCGCGTGGCCCCTGTCGTCGATGATCGCCCGAACCTCGTTCCGCGCCGCGTCCGCCGCCGGACCCGCGCTCGCCATCAGCTCGTCCGCTCGATCCGGGCGACCGGGATCGTCTCGCTGCCGGACGACCGGCCGACGTCGACGACGCCGGGTCCGGGCGTCTGCGGCCCGCGCTCGCGGACCGCCCAGTCCGTGTCGAGCATGCTCATCTGGAGCTCGTCCCAGTACCGGCCGTCGCGCCAGATCGACTGACGGGCGCGACCCTCGACCACGAAGCCGGCCTTGCGATAGGCCCGGATCGCCCGCTCGTTGAAGGCGAACACGGACAGGGACACGCGATGGAGGCCGAGTCGCTCGAAGGCATGCTCGATCATCAGGGTCGTCGCCTCGGTCCCGTAGCCCAGGCCCCAGGCATCCTTCTCGCCGATCGTGATGTGGTACAGCGCCGAGCCATTGTCGCCGTCGAGCTGGCTGAAGGCGCACGTCCCGATCAAGCGGTCTGAGTCGCGCAGGTGGATCGCCAGGGCCATCGAGTCGGGTCCCACGACGCGGGCCTGGAAGAACCGGTCGATCTCCGCGACCGGCATGATCCCCTCCTGGTAGCGGGTGAGTCGGGCGACCTCCGGATCGGCGTACCAGCGACGGAACGCCAGCAGATTCTCGGGCATGTGGCGCCGCAGGACGATCCGCTCGCCTGTGATGGAGTCCGGGAACCAGCCGCGATGGGTCATGGGCGACGAAGGTATACCATCGCCGCCATGCGCCGCTGGAGCGAGGTGGCCGAGCGGGTCGCTGCCACGACGCGCACCTCCGAGAAGACCCGCCTGCTCGCCGACGAGCTGCCCACGCTGTCCCCGGACGAGCTGCCGATCGCCGCCGTCTTCCTGGCCGGCCGCCCGTTCGCCGAGGTCGACGGGCGATCGACCGGGCTCGGCTGGGCGACCATCGCGGCCGCGGTCACCGGGCTCGCGGGAGTCCCGGCCGGCGCGCTGGGCGAGGCCTACGATCGGTCGTCCGACCTCGGCGTCGCCGTCGCCGATGTCCTCGGTCGAGCGAACGGGTCGCGTCCCGAGACCGGCGAGCCGCCGGCCCTCGTCGACGTCGCCGCTGCCTTCGCCGCGATCGAGGCGTCGTCGGGGCCTGCCGCGAAGGGGGCCGTCTTCACCGACCTCCTCGCCCGATGCGATCCGTTGACCGCGAAGTACGTCGTCAAGATCCTGTCGGGCGACCTTCGGATCGGGCTCCGGGAAGGGCTCCTCGAGGCGGCGATCGCCGCCGCGTTCGATCGACCGCTCGACTCGGTCAAGCGAGCCGGCATGCTCACCGGCGACGTCGGAGCGACCGCGGTCCTCGCCCGCGACGACGCCCTCGACAGCGCCAGCCTGCGCTTGTTCCATCCGCTCAAGTTCATGCTCGCCTCGCCCGCAGAGGACGCCGCCGAGATCATGGCCCGCCTCGGCCCGACGGCCTGGGTCGAGGACAAGTACGACGGGATCCGCGTCCAGCTGCACCGGGCCGGGGACGAGGTCCGCCTCTACAGCCGCGACCTGCACGACGTGAGTGGCCAGTTCCCCGAGGTCGTCGACGGGGCTCGCGACCTGCCCTGGGACGGGATCCTCGACGGTGAGCTGCTGGCCTATCGGGACGGGGAGGTCATGCCGTTCGTCGCCCTCCAGAAACGGCTCGGCAGGAAGGCGCCGTCGACCTCGATCCGGACCCAGGTCCCGGTCATCTGCGTCGCCTTCGACGTCCTGGCGATGGGGCCGCGCGGCGGGCGGGTCGAGCCCGGCCTCGACGCTCCGCTGTCCGACCGTCGCGAGCGGCTCGAGGCGCTCGGCCTGCCGCTCGTCGGGGACGGCGGCGTCTTCGCCCTGTCCCATCGCGTGTCGGTCGAGTCGGTCGACGATCTCGAGCGGGCGTTCGCCGATGCCCGCAGCCGCAACAACGAGGGGTTGATGGTCAAGGATCCCACCAGCCCCTATTCACCCGGTCGGCGCGGGCTCGGCTGGCTCAAGATGAAGAAGGCGTTGGCGACGATCGACTGCGTGGTCGTCGGCGTGGAGGTCGGTCACGGCAAGCGGCACGGCGTGCTGTCCGACTACACCTTCGCCGTCCGCGACGAGGCCTCCGGTTCGCTGGTCACGATCGGCAAGGCCTACAGCGGGCTGACGGACGCGGAGATCGCGGAGATGACGGCCTGGTTCGAAGCCCACACGGTGGAGCGGTTCGGGCGTTATCGCGTCGTCGAGCCGACGATCGTGGTCGAGATCGCGTTCGACGTCATCGTCCGCTCGAACCGCCACCGATCCGGGTTCTCGCTGCGGTTCCCCCGGATCGCCCAGCTCCGACCCGACAAGACCGTCGCCGAGATCGACACGGTCGCCGACGTCGAGGCGATCTGGCGGGGCCTTCAGCACGGCCCGGAGCACCTGGTGACAGCACGCGCCGGGAGTCGGCCGGAGGGCTGAACTCGGGCTGGTCCGGGTCCGGGGCCGGGCGTATCCTGTGCGGATGTTCGCTCCTGCCCAGCAAACGGAGCTCACGCTCTACACCGACTCGTACATCGTCCGCGGGACGGTCGAGACGCGCGAGCGGCGAGTCACGGACATCCTCAACCACGCCGAGCACGACTTCCTCGTCCTGCGTCAGACCACCCTCGACGAATACGGCTCGAGGGCGATGAGCATCCAGTCCGAGTACTCGCAGGTGAACCTGGCCAGCGTCCTGTTCGCGGTCGCCCAGGATTTCGTCGGACCGGCGCCCGAGCTGCGGATGCCCAAGGTCCCCGAAGAGGCGATGATCATCGTCCCGCCCTTCCGGCTGACCGGGCGGATCCATCTCCTTCCGGAGCGCAACCTGGCCGACGCCCTCGGCGAGCTCATCGGTCGGTTCATCCCGGTCACGGATGCCGCGTTCTGGTCGGACACGGTCGCCGAAGCCCGGCAGACGGCGACGATGGTCGCGGTCAACCACGCCCGGACCCAGATCTTCGCTCCGCACCGCGTCGTCGACCCGTGGGCGGACCTGCCCGCCGACCACCCAGGGGACCGCGGCTAGGCCGTCAGCGATCGACCGGCAGGTCGAGCCGGTCGCCCCACTCCGCCCAGCCACCGTCGTACACCGCGACGTCGTCGTGGCCGAGGAGCGTCAGCACGAAGGCGAGCTTGGCCGCGGCGATCCCTGAGCCGTCGTAGCAGACCATCCGGCGACCGCGGGTGACGTTCGCCTTGAGCAGCCCGTCGCGGATCGCGTCGGCCGGCCGGAACCGGCCCGTCCCGGGCTCGGTCATCGTCGACACGGGCACGTTGACGGCACCGGGGATGTGGCCCAACCGTCGGGTGTTGCCCTCGAACCCGCGGTACTCGGCCGGGGCGCGTGCGTCGAGGAGGAGGACCTCGGGCGAGCCCATCAGGCCCCGTACGTCCGTCGTCGTGAGGCGCATCCGCGGCACGGCATGCGGGACGAACGCCGCCGGGGTCGGTGGGAGCGTGGCCGTCGAGACCTCGCGCCCCGCGGCCGTCCACGCGGCAAGGCCTCCGTCGAGGATCCGGCTGGACTCGAGGCCGTATGCCCGGAGACTCCACCACGCTCGGGCGGCGTACAGGCTCGCGGTGTCGTCGTACAGGATCACCGTGGCGCCGGCCCCGACGCCGAGCCGGCCGAGCGCCGAGGCGACCTGGTCCGGGCCCGCCAGCAGCATCAGCGGGCTGTCGTCCGGTCGGTCGACCAGGTCGGTCGACCAGTCCAGGTAGGCGGCGCTGGGGATGTGACCCGCGGCGTGTGCCGCCCGACCGGTCCCATCCGGCCGAGACCGGACGTCGAGCACGCGGATCTCGGGACGACCCAGGTTCTCCGCCAGCCAGTCCACCGTGGCCAGGAGCTCCGGGCGGGGGTAGCCGCTCACGCCTCGTATCATACGGACCCGTGGTGACCCCATTCCTCCCGGACGGCGAGAAGCTGGCGGCCGTCCGCGAGGCGCTCCCGGCGACCGCGGCTGGGATCTACCTGAACGCCGCCGCGGTCGGCCCGCTCCCGGCCGAGACCCATCGGGCGATGGCCGAGCAGGCGGACCGCGAGCTGCGCGTCGGCCGTGCCAGCCCGGACGACTTCCTCGAGCTGCTCGAACGGATGGACGAGGCTCGCGGCGTGATCGCTGCCGTCGCCCGGGCGGACCCGGCCTCGATCGTCCTGACCCACTCGACGAACGAGGCGATGGACGTCGCGACGCGGGCGATCGACTGGCGGCCCGGGGACCGAGCCGTCATCGGGCGGCTCGATCGTGCCGGCGCCCTCGGAGCGCTGCCGAGCCTGCCCGATCGGCTCGGGATCGAGCTGGTCGAGGCCGATGTCGACGGCGGCGACGGCGACGGCGACGAGGAGCGGGTGCTCGCGGCATTCGACACCGCCATCGTCCCGGGGACGAGGCTCGTGTCGATCGGGCACGTGGACTGGACCACGGGTGAGCGGCTGCCGATCGGGCGGATCGCCGAGCTCGCCCACGCCCGCGGTGCGCTCATCGCGGTCGACGGGTCCCAGGCGATCGGCGCCATCCCGGTCGACGTGACCCGCGCTGCGGTCGACTTCTACGCGATGCCGGCCCACAAGTGGCTCCTCGGGCCGGAAGGGATGGCGGCCGTGTACGTCGCGCCGGGCGTAGCGGCCGGGGACCCGTCGGCCCTGGACTCGTCCTCGCGGCGGTCCGAGCTGTCGGGGTTCGGGCGGGCCCCCGTGGTCGGGATGGCCCGCAGCATCGCCTGGCTCTCGATGTACGTCGGCCTCGAGTGGGTCCAGGATCGGGGGTCGACGCTGGCGCGCTCGCTCGCCGATCGGCTGGTCGCGATCCCGGGGGTCGAGGTCCTGACCCCCATCGGCGCGATGGCGACCATCGTCGCCTTCCGGGTCGCCGGCTGGTCCGCGGAGGGCGCATTCGACGAGGTCTCGCGGCGATCGTTCGCGATCTTCCAGACCGTCCCGGGCGATGCGCTCCGGGTCGCCGTCGGCTTCTACAACAGCGAGGAGGAGCTCGAGCGGTTCGCCGCGACCGTCGAGCTGGTCGCCAGCCATACGCCGGAGACGATCCCTCCGCGACGCACCCTGACGATCATCGGGGACGGCGGATGACCGTCGGTGACGGCGCCGGGCGGCCCGCCCCACCCGACGGGATCCGTCGTCGCGGCTGGGTCGAGGTACGCTGGCGCCAGTTCCGGAACGCCCCGCGACCGATCGTCCGGGCGGTCCTCAGCCCGCTCGTGGTCGCGATCGTCGTCGGGTCCCTGTACCTGCTCTACGACGTCGCGCTGTCGCGCGGGGTCGTCCTGCCCGGCGGCGATCTCCGGACCCTGGCCGTGCTGGTCTTCGTCGTCCTGGTCCTGGTGGTGGGCACGGCCGTCACCTACCTCATCGTCCCGCAGCCGACCGGCCCGGGAACGCAGCGGAGGCGGAGCGTCTGGAGTGCGGCCCTCGGGTTCTTCGCCGCGGTCCCGATCGCGTACCTGGTCCTGGTGGTCGAGGCCCAGGTCCTTCGTCCGCTGCTCGTGTGAGGCGCCCCACGGGCCGGGACGTTCGTTCGGGGTCGTGGTCCGGACGCACCGCTTCCACGCTCGGGGGCCCATCGGGGACTAGCCCCTCCGTACCATTCCGCGCTATCGTGCGGTCGCTATCATCTGCCCCGAGACCGTCGCCATCGACGGTTTCGATGGAATCGTCCGAGGTCGCGCGTGTCGTCTGAAGAGCACCACCTCGCTCTGCCCAAGCTCTACGGTGCCCCCGCGTACGCCCGTCCGCCCCGCTCGCTCGAGATCATCGAGCGGCCGATCGACCCGGACGACCTTCCCCTCGAGCTCGAGCGAACCGACGACGAGCACGACCTGGTCTCGCGACTGAGCGGCAGCCCGTTCGCCCCGGTCCTGACCGCACCGACCAATGGTCATGGGCAGCGACACGGCATCCAGGGTCGTCCGTTCCTCCTGCGGTCCCTGACCGAGAAGCTCTTCCGGGGCGACTGACCCCGACCAGGCCCGACGCCGCCCGGCGTGCCCGGTCTCCGGAGACCATGGGACCGATACCTAGACATCCGGGCGAATCCCTGCTTACATACGCGGCATGTCAGCGTCCGACGCCCGCATGCTCCGGATCGGCGAGGCCGCCGAGCTGCTCGGGGTCGGGGTGGACACGCTGCGACGCTGGGAGGCGGACGGTCGGCTCGAGACCATCCGGACGGAGGGGGGCCAGCGCCTTGTCGCGCTCGGCGAGGTGAGCCGGCTCCTGGCCGAGCGGCGACGGTCCACGAGCGACCGCCCGATCGTCGCCCAGTCGGCACGCAACCGCTTCAGCGGCATCGTCACCCGAGTCGAGCGGGACGGTGTCGTCGCCGTCGTCGAGGTCCTGTCCGGACCGCACCGGCTGGTCAGCCTGATGACCGCCGAGGCCGTCGACGACCTCGGGCTCGCGGTGGGGATCGAGGCGGTCTGCGTGGTCAAGGCGACCCAGGTCATCGTCGAGATCCCGGGCGCATGACGAGGAGGAGTCCCATGTCTGCCCCCCGCCGGGTCAGTCCGCTCGTCGTCGTGGCGCTCCTGGCCGTGGCCTGCTCGAGCGGAGGTTCGAGCGCCGCACCGTCGGCGGCGACCACCGCGGCGCCGCCCTCCGCGGCCCCATCCGTGGCGGCGTCGAGCGCGCCGAGCTCCGCCGCCGAGGTGGATCTTACGGTCTACGGGGCCGCCTCCCTCAAGAAGGCGTTCGGCGACATCAAGACCGCCTATGAAGCGGCGAACCCCGGCGTCAAGCTGACGATGTCGTTCGACGCCTCGAGCGCGCTGGAGACGCAGATCGAGCAGGGCGCCCCCGCCGACGTGCTCGCATCCGCGGACACGAAGAACCCGCAGAAGCTGGTCGACGGCGGGTTCGCGACGGGGCCGGTCACGGTTTTCGCCGGAAACACGCTCACGGTCATCGTCCCGACCGCGAACCCGGGGGGCGTCACGACGCCGGCGGACCTGGCCAGGTCCGGCCTCAAGATCGTCGGCGCAGGCGACGACGTGCCGATCACGAAGTACGCCAACCAGCTCATCGACAACCTGGCCAGGCAGGCGGGCTATCCGGCCGACTTCGCGACCAGGGTCAAGGCCAACATCGTGTCCAAGGAGGACAACGTCGCGGCGGTCGTGTCGAAGGTCGAGCTCGGCGAGGGCGATGCGGCGATCGTCTACGTCACCGATGCCAAGGGCTCGTCGAAGGTGACCCCGGTCGCCGTGCCGGACGCCGCGAACGTGCCGGCGACGTATGGTGCCGTTCCGGTGAAGGCATCGAAGGACCCGGCCGCGGCCGCGGCGTTCATCAGCTGGCTCGCGGGCACGGACGGCCAGGCCATCCTCGCGAAGTACGGGTTCCTCCCGCCGTCGTGAGCGCGGGCGAGCGCCTTCGATGACCGGACGTGCGGTCGCGCGATCGGGCCGGCGGCCGGCCACTCGGTCGGAGACGGGTTCGTCGGCGCAGTCGATTCCGCCGGTCGTCGTCGTCGTCGCGGCGATCGCCGTCGCGCTGCTGGCGCTGCCGGTCGTGGCGCTCCTGGTCAAGGCCGTCGGCGGTGGCGCCCTCGCCGCGGCGTTCTCCGATCCGGCGATCGTCGCTGCCCTGACCCTCAGCCTGATGACGACCGGGGTGAGCCTGGTCATCACCGTGGCCCTCGGGACGCCGCTGGCATTCGTCCTGGCCCGACGCCGATTCCCCGGCTCGCCGTTGGTCGAGGCGATCGTGGATCTGCCGATCGTGCTCCCGCCGTCGGTCGCCGGGCTGGCCCTGCTGCTCGCGGTGGGTCGGCGTGGTCTCCTCGGCGACCCGCTCCACGCGGTGGGGATCGAGCTTCCGTTCACGACGGTCGCGGTGATCCTGGCCCAGACGTTCGTGTCGGCGCCGTTCTTCATCCGCGCGGCGCGCTCCGGGTTCGTGGGTGTCGACTCCGACCTCGAGGACGCCGCGCGCTGCGACGGTGCCGACGAGTGGGCGGTCGTCCGGCGGATCACCGTCCCGCTCGCCGGAGCGGCGCTCGCCTCCGGCCTGGTCCTCAGCTGGGCCCGCGCGATGGGTGAGTTCGGCGCCACGATCATGTTCGCCGGCAACGTCCAGGGCCTGACCCAGACCCTGCCGCTCGTGGTCTACTCCGAGTTCCAGTCGAGCCTCGACGCCTCGATCGCGGCGGCCGCGATCCTCGTCCTGGCCGCGCTCGGCGTCCTCCTCGCGGTCCGGATCGTCCACTGGCGATCCGTCTTCGCCGGCAGCGCGGTCCTGCCGTGACCCGCGACCCGATCGTTCGAGCCGCCGGGTTCGACGCCGGTGAGCCGGTGCTAGCATCCGGTCCGACGGGGGAGTAGCTCAGCGGTTGAGAGCAGCCGTCTTATACACGGCCGGTCCCTGGTTCGAATCCAGGCTCCCCTACCAGCCTCGGGTCCGTCAACCCCCGAGGCGACCCCCGCCGCGGCGTAGGTCGACGGCCGGTTGAGCCTGAGGGTCCCGGGCTGGAGCAGAGGCCCGTCGCTACCACGGCAAGATCTGGCGAAGGGCGAACAGGACGTTGGCCGGGCGCTCCGCCAGGCGGCGCATGTACCACGGGTACCAGTGCTCACCGTAGGCGATGAGGCAGCGCACCTTGAATCCGCGGGCCGCGAGCTTGCGCTGCTGGTCGACCCGGATCCCGTACAGCATCTCGACCTCGATCTGCCCGGGCTCGAGGCCGATCGCTCCGCCGGACCGGGCGATCTGTTCGACCAGGTCGACGTCGTGCGTGCCGGCCTGGAACCGCGCCCCGCCGTCGCGGACCGCCTGGATGAAGGTCGTGGCGATCCCCAGGAACGCCGCGTCGACCTCGCGCTTGGCGTGGTAGGCGATCGCGGTCGGCTCGGCGTAGGCACCCTTGACCAGCCGGATCGCCGGTCGGATCGGGAGGAGTCGCTGGACATCGGCCGGCGTCCGATGGAGATAGGCCTGGAGGCACAATCCGACGTTCTCGTGTCCGGCCCGGACCCGCTCGTAGAAGGCGATCGTGCCCTCCACGTAGTCGCTGCCTTCCATGTCGATCCAGGCGAACGTCCCGATCTCGGCCGCTCGCTGTGCGATGGCCGCGAAGTGCCGGAAGGCCGCCTCGACGTCGAGGTCGTAGCCGAGCTGGGTCAGCTTGATCGACACCTCGGCATCGAGCTTGTTCGCCTCGATCTGGTCGAGGACGGTCAGGTAGTGCGCGGCGACCGCATCGGCCTCGCTCGGGTCGGTCACGTTCTCGCCGAGCCGGGTGAATGCCGCCGTCACGCCGCCGGCCCGGGTCGTCTTCGCAGCCGCGATCGCCGATACAAGGTCCTCGCCGGGCATGAAGCTCCGGACGGCCCGACGGACGAAGCGGAGGCGGGGCACACGCTCCTTGAGCCACGCGTTGCGTGCCATCCAGAGCAGGATCGTCCGCATCGTCGTCTACCCCGGGAGCGATCGTCGACATCCCAAGAGTAGCGCCGTCGAGGGGTCGCGGGGACGCGTCAGACGACGGAGCGAAGGAGCTCGACGACCTGCGCCCGGCGCTCCGGGGTGAAGCCGCGCTGGACCGGTAGCGAGTTGAGGTACGCCGGGATGGTCTCCCGGGTGACCACGGCGCAGTTGGCGGTCCGCTTGATGAGGTCGTCGGACGAGACGACCGCCGCGTGGACGCGGACGACGAAGCCCCGGTCCTCGGCGGTCAGCCAGTGGCGGACGCGATCCGCGCTCCGGACCGTCCGCTCGAGCGGGCTTTCAAGCGGGACCCAGCGATCCTTGCCCACCCGGAGCTCCCACCGCCCGGCTTCGACCCGGATGAGCGCCGCCGGCGGTGCCGGTTCGAACACGGCGATCCCATGCGGACCGACGATGATCTCGGACACGATCCGACCGTCCGGCAGGCGGACGTTCGTCGCCGCGGCGTAGTCCGACCCGAGGACGCGGCTCAGCCCGACCACCGGGTGCGGCCTCGTCCGCAGCATGGATGTCCGCTCCGCGACCCCCGCCAGCCAGGCGACTCCGGCGATCGCGGCCGTCGCCGGCGCGACGATGAGGAGGGTCCAGCCGATCACCCCGACCACGACCCGGATGCCGCTCGACCGCGGTTCCGGGATGAACGCCTGGCTGAACGGGGTGGCGAGGGCGAGGTAGGCGAGGACCACACCGAGCCCGACCAGGAGCAACCCGATGGTCACCCCGGTCACGACCGACAGGCGGGAGACCGACCGTGTCGTGGCGGGCTGGAAGACCTGCATGCCGTCAATCTGCGGGAGCGTCGAGCGATCCGCCATCACCACTTCGGGGTATCGCGATCGCGCCGTCCGGACCAGCCGCGGCCCCGGAATCCACCGGACCGCCCAGTTCGGTGTTCGCCCGCACCGCTCGCCCGGACCGACGGCCGCCACGGCCAGAGAAGTCCGTACCATTGCCGTCCGCCGCGGCCCGGGCCATGCTCGAACCAGCACCGGGCTTGTCCATCATCCGTCTTCATCCGGGCCCGGGGCGGAGGTCTGATCCGTGCCGTTCGTGCACCGCCCAGCCGGGTGGCAGCACGCCCGACCATGGCTGTCTGCCGTGGCCGTCGCGTTGCTCCTGCTCGCTGCGCTCGCCGGGTCCGCGGCCGCCCAGAGCGGCTGGTCCTCGCTGCACGATGTGTCCGTCTCACCCCGGCTGGGACGCCCGTCGACGACCATCCGGTTCGGCGTGACCTTCCGGGATCGCCAGGACCGTCCGCCTGCCGCCGTCTGGGTGTTGATCGACGGGGCTCCGCGGGCGATGCAGCCCGGCACCGCGACCGGATCGGACCATGGGTCGCCCTACACGTTCGCGACGAAGCTCGCGGCGGGACGGCACCTGATCCGGTTCGACGCGACCGATGCTGACGGCCGGCAGCACGCGGTGGACGGCGGTTCCGTCTGGATCCGGTCGACGGGCGGCGGGACCTCGCCGGCCGGCGGTTCGGCGTCCGGGCCAGAGGGCGCGACCCCGAGTGCGCCGAACGCTGGGGGCGGCACGACCAAACCCGAACCGACCGGTGACCCATCCGGCGGTGCCTCGTCCCCGGCGAAGGGGGGCGGCTCGCACGATGGGGCGGACAAGGGCACCGGGAGCCGCAGCGGTCACCAGCCCTCCGCCTCCCGCGATCACGCTCCCGGGCAAGCCGGGGCCGGACCGTCCGCCACCGTCCCGACCGGCCCTGCACTCGACGTCGCCGAGCCGACCGCCGAGCCCGCCCTCGTCGAGGACGCGGTCCCGCCTCCGGGCTTGCTCGACGAGGGCCCGGCCGACGACGCGCCGAGGACCGGGCCGTGGGATCCCGATTCGAACCGAGTGACCCCGCCCGGGTCGGATGGCGACCCGAGCGCACCGAACGGGCTCGACCGCCTCGGGCTCGGTGGTGGTCTGTTCGACCAGGTCTTCCGCGCCTACCCCATGCTGATCACGAGCAGCGGGACGGCGGTGGTCTGGGCCGCGTTCGTGATCTTCGGCAAGCGCCGGCGTGACGGGGAACCGCCCGCTCCCGACGAGGTGCTTGCGGTCCACGCGGCGAGCGCCCTGGCGCCGGTCTCGGCGGCCGACCTGGTGCCACAGGGCGTGCAGCGTCAGCTGCCGCCCGGCGTCGAGCCGGACGAGGCGGACCTGCCTCGCTGGAGGCGTCCGTCGCTGCTCCAGGCGCGCAAGGCCGATCCGCTCCGGATGGTCTCGACCGCGGTCAGCCTCAGCTTCGCCGACACGACAGAGGGAGCGAGCGGGTTCGCCGAGGGCGGGGAGCGGCGACGCATCCGCTACCGGCTCGTGCGCCTGCTCGACGTCCCCGATGAGGCGACCGGTCGTGAGCTCGCGGTCCTCGACGCCGGCGACGAGGTCCAGATCGTCGAGGACTACGGGATCTACCGCCTCGTGCTGTGTCCCGACGGGACGCGCGGCTGGCTCCACAAGATGGTCCTGGGGGAGCTCGTCGGCGAGGACGAGACCCTGGACGGGGTCCCCGACGGGATCGACGAGGACGTCCTGACCGCGTTCCTGGCGGCTCGCCGGCAGACCGCCTGACCCGCGCGGCCGCTGCGCCGACGCTCGACTTCCGACGCGCCGACGCCCGCCCTGTCGGCACCGGACTTCGCCGCTCAGCGCTCGCGGCGCAGGACGAGGATGTGCTGGTGGGCGATGTTCGGGACGAACGCGTTCGGGTAGCCGTACGGACGAAGCCGCGTCCCGGCCTGGTACCAGACCAGGTCGCCCTTGGGGACGAGGCCGACCCGCTCCGCGCGGGCGGCGATGTCCGTGCCGGTGAAGACGTAGCGGCCGTCCTGGTAGGCATCGCGGACGATCACCGCCGCGTAGCGGGTCGGCCGGAGCAAGCGCCGGCATTCGGCCAGGACCGTCTCCATCCGGTCGAGAAAGGTCGGGTAGTCGGGGCTGTTGGCTAGGTCGGCCGGGTCGTCGGTGACCATCGCATAGTCGGTGCGCCGATTGGCGTGAGACTCGGCCAGCTTGCCCCCGGCCATCGTCAGCGGCAGCTGGACGTTGTACGGCGGGTCGGTCGCGACGAAATCGACCGACGCGTCGGCCAGGGTCGGGAGGATCGCCAGCGCGTCCCCCAGGCGCAGCTCGAGCCCGGACGGGTCGAAGGTGCGCGCCCCGCCCGGGTCGCTCGGACCGATGTCGGCGAGGAGCGGGCCCCGGCCATCGCGCTCGGCCCTCGACCGTGCGACCACCCGGTCGTAGACCTCGATCCAGCGGGGCTCGAGCTCGATGCCGAGGGCGCGTCGCGGCCGCTGGGCGATGGCCGCCCCGAGGAGGGTGCCGCCGACGCCGGCAAACGGGTCGAGCACGAGCTCGTCGGACTTCGTGAAGAACTCGATGAGCCGGCACATCAACCGGGGCGGCTTGTTCGCACCGTGGGCCCTGCGCAGGTCGTGTCCGAGCTCGGACGGGTAGGCCGTCGACCAGATCGACTTGGTGAAGTACAGCCACTCCTCGCCCGACAGCTCGTTGAGCGCGTTCGACGGGTGGGGTCTGCCGCGTCCGACCGGATCCGCGTCGACCACCGCGTCGTCGGTCGGATCGGCGTCCGGGGCTGGGGAGGTGGTGCGTGCAGGCATGCACCCAGCGTACCGGTTCGGCGATCATGGGTTCCGCGGCCGCCTAGAATGCGATATGGCCGCAAGGTTCACGAGTGCGCGGTTCATCGGCAGGGAGCGCGAGCTTGCCCGGCTCGCCGGTGCGCTCGAAGCCGCCGCCGCGGGCCGCCCATCGACGATCCTGCTGTCGGGTAGCGGCGGTCTGGGCGCCAGTCGCCTGCTCGACGAGGCCGAGCGTCGGATCGCCGGCCTGCCCGAACCGTTCACGGTGGTCCGCTGCCGAGCGCGACCCGGTCAGGTCGGTGACCCGTTCACCCCGGTCGCGACCGGTCTCGGCCGGTTGCTCGGCGAGCTCCCCGACCGCGAGCTCGCCCGGGTCGTCGGGGCCGGCGCGGAGGAGATTGGCCGGCTCCTGCCGGGGATGGTGACCCGGCTCGATGGGCTGGGTCTGATGCCGACGCGCCCGACGATCACCGAGCCGGAGCGCCGCCAGACCCGGATGCTCGAATCGATCCTCGACGTCCTTCATCGGATCGGCGAACGGCAGCCGGTCGTGCTCAGCCTGGAGGATCTCCAGTCGGCCGACGCCGGGACCCGGGCGCTGGCCACGTTCCTGGCGCGGGTCGCGCGCCCCGGACGCCTGGCGGTGCTCGTCACGTACCAGCCCGACGAGCTGACCCGCCCGCATCCGCTCCGGTCCGCGCTGACCGAGATGAGCGAGGCGGCCGATCCGCCTGCGGAGCTGGCGCTCCGGCCGTTCGACCGGGACGAGCTCGCCGAGCTCATCGAGGCGATCGAGGGCGAGCGACCGTCCGCCTCGGTCCTGCTCCTCGTCGCCGAGCGATCGCACGGCAACGCGCTCGTCGCCGAGGAGATCCTGGCCGCGCGCCGGGAGCTCGCGGGAGTGTCCCTGACCGGCTCGCTCGACGAGCTGGCGATGGCCAGACTGGCCCAGCGGACCCCCGAATGCCGTCGCGTCCTCCGTCTCCTTGCCCCGGCCGGCGAACCGCTCCGGATCGACGAGCTCGCGGCGGCCTCGGCCGCCTTCGAGCGGAGTGCGGACCGGCCCGCGCCCCGGTCCAGCGGTGCGCCCCGCCGTGGCGGCGGCATCCTTGAGCCGGACCTGGCTGTCGGTCTGGTCGAGGCGATCGAGCACGGCTTCGTCATCCTCGACGGCGACGTCGGCGCGGGGACGAGCCGGGCCCATCCGACGGCGCTCACCCCGAGCGACGCGGCGGCGCTCCCGGCCGAGGCGACGATCGGCTTCCGGCACGAGCTCATCGCCCGGGCGGTCGAGGCGGACCTCCTGCCCGCGCAGCGCCGGCGACACCACTCCGCGCTGGCGGTCGGTCTCGGATCGCGACCCGGGTCGCGGGCGCGCCAGCACCTCGCGGCTCACGAGCCCGGCCCTGCCCGGGCGGCCGCGATCGAGGCCGCCGACCTGGCCGAAGCCATCGACGCGTCCGGCGATGCCCTCGCCCATCTCGAGCTCGCGCTCGAGCTCGACGACCGGACGATCCCTCCCGGCGGACCGAGCGATCCGGCCGCGCCGGTCCAGCTCCTGGCTCGAGCCGCCGAGGCAGCGTTCGCCGCCGGTCGCCCGATTCGCGCAGCGGCCTACGCGGAATCGGCCATCGCCCGGCTCGACGAGCGGGCGGACCGCGTCGAGCTCGCCCTCCTTCACGAGCGGCTCGGGCGATACCGCCGCGCCGCGGGCGACCAGGAGGGGGCGATCGCGGCCCACCGACGGGCCGCCCGGCTGATCCCGTCGGAAGCCATCCGCGAGCGTGCGCTGATCCTCGGATCGCTCGCCCAGGTCCTGATGCTGGAGGGCCTGTTCACCGAGGCCGAACGCCTTTGTCGCGAGGCGATCGGGGTGGCGCGATCGGCCGGTCCCGCCGCGCGCGGCGAGGAGGGCCACGCGATCTGCACGCTGGGCATCACCAAGGTCTGGGGGGAGGATCCGGAGGCCGGGGTGGCGCTCCTCCGCGAGGCGCGATCGATCGCCGAGGAGCTGGGCCGGCTCGGCGATATCTTCCGAGCGACCGCCAACCTCACCACGGCCCTCGACGTCCTCGGGCGCCGGCGCGAGGCGGTCGACGTCGCCATGGCCGGGATCGAGGCGGCCCGCGAGTTCGGCCAGGAGGCCACCTACGGCAACTTCCTGCGGGGCAACGGCGCCGACTCGCTGTTCATCCTGGGACGCTGGGAGGAATGCCGCCGCCTCGGCGAGACCGCCCTCGAATGGAGTCCCGTGGGATTGAATTTCGTCAACGCGGCCACGAACCTGGCGATGGTGGCGGTCGAGACGCGGTCGGGCGAGGTCGCCGGTCGACTGCTGGGCCGGCTGATGCTCGAGCTCGAGACGGTTCCGGATGCCCAGGCCTCCGCCCCGGCGTACCTGGCAGCCGCCTCGTTCGCCTTGTGGCACCAGGACCTCGGCGACGCCCGCCGGGCCGTCGAGCTCGGCTGGGCGCCGATCCGCGACACCGAGGATTGGGTCCTCATCGCCAGGATGGCCGCGACGTTCCTCGAGACGGATGCGGCGGTCTTCGTCGACGCCCGCGAACGGCGGGACCTGCCGACTCTGGCGGCGGCCCGGGAGCGCGCCCATCGCGTCCTCGAGCGGGCCGACGAGGCGGTTTCGGCCTCGGGCGTGGCCCGGGCGATCGGTTCGCGACGGGAAGCCGATGCCCATCTCGCGACCGCCCGAGCCTTCCAGGCCAGGATCGACGGCCATGACGAGGCGTCGGCCTGGGAGTCGCTCGCTCGAACGT
>JADGQI010000099.1 GCA_017881905.1 Chloroflexota bacterium | reverse complement strand
TCCGACGAACAGCAGGCCACCGCGCTCGGGTGGCAGGTCCGCCAGGGTCTCGACCGCCTGCCCGTCGATCGTCAGGGTGGTCCGATGCGGACCGGGGCCCGGTCGGAAGAGGAGCTCATCGAGGGTCGTCATCGGGCGGCGAGCATAGCGCACGCCACCGCGACGGCGACCGTCAGCGGTCGCTCGGACCGGGGCGGTCGTCCAGCACCCGTTCGACGCGTTGGAGGCGATGGGTGCGCTCGAGGTGGCTCGGCCGGACGAGCGACCGGGCCACCAGGATCGACTGGACGCGCGCCAGGCGGAGCGTGCGGACATGACCTGGGATGGCCGTGGCGGCCGGCGGATGGACCCGGATACGGGTCTTCGGGTTCATCGTCGCCCGCCTCAGTCGAGCACGACGAAGTTGACGTTGGTCGACAGCCCGGGGGCCTTGTTGAGGTAGACGGTCACCTTCCCGGCGGACGCGACGGCCGCCCGGACGTAGACGCCCGTTCGCGCCGTCGCGAGGACCGCGAAGACCAGGCTGGCGGAGGTCACGCCGGTGACCGCCTTCGAGGCCGACGTCTTGGTCTTGTAGACCGAGATCCTGCCGCTCATCGTGAAGTGAACGGACCCGTCGACCACCAGGGCCCTGGCCGGCGCGATGCCCTGAGCGTAGACGCCGGCGGCACCGGCCGAGGCGCCCAGGACGCCGTAGTCGCCGGTCCCGACCACGCCGGTGCCCTGGATCGAATCACCCCACACGCCCGCGGCGTTGAGCGCCGACGTGTCCGAATAGCCGTACACGCCGGTCTCCGCGGTCGTCAGCTGGGATGTGGTCAGGTCCCAGGCGTTGGTCGCATCTCCGACCGCGACCCACGCGCCGGTCCCGGCCCCGTTGGTCGGATCGGCGGTGATCCTGGCGCCGTACCCGGCGTCGGTGTTGGCGACGGCCAGGGTCGCGTCGGTGGCGAGCCCGGCGCTGATCGTCGTCCGGGCCGTTGCGGCGTTCGACACGTTGAGCAGCGCCGGGACGTCGACGGCGCGGACACCCGGGGCGGTCGCCAGCGCCTGGACGCCGATCGCGGCCGCGCCCCCGAGCGCCGCCGTCAGGATCGCCCGGCGGGAGGTGACGCGGTCGGTCGAGTCGATGGCCATGGGGTCGATCCTCCTGGTCCGCCGGGGGACCGCGTCGACGATCCTCGCCTGGGACGCGCGAAGGATAGACGGCGCACCCGGGGCGCCTTCGTCCGAGGAGGACCGTTCGGTGCCGACAGGCACCGAACGAAAGGGTCAGGCCGGGGGAGCCGGTGGGGTCTGGCCGCCGCTCGTCGTGTCGTGATCCTTCTGGATCTCGGACACTTCCTTCCGGGCCTCCTTGACGCCTCGGCCGAGCATGTTCCCGATGAGCGGGATGGTCTTCGGGCCGCGCCAGATCACGACGACGATCAGGAGGATGACGAGGAGCACGAGCAGGTCGGGCATGGCCCGATGGTACAGCCTCAGCCGGCGGGATGGACGGAGGGTCGCAGGGCGACCGGGATGACCAGGCGCATGGCCGTGTGGGTCGGCGAGAAGCTGGCGACCTTGTTGTCCACCAGGCCGACCGCCCGCGCCGCCGCCATCACCTCGACGTCGCGGAGCGTGGCCGCCTTGCCCTTCGGCGAGACGACCCAGATCGCGCCGTTCGGGACGATCCTGGTCCTGAGCTCGCCGAGCCGGCCGAGCGCAGGCTGCGAATCGGCCCCGAAGATCACGATGTCGGTGTCCGCGAGCGGGGCGCCCTCGGTCAGGTCGTGGGTCCGCGCCCGGAGCTCGTCGCGAAGGTCGGCGTCGGGGACCCCGACGATCGCCACCCGAGCCCCCGGCCGCACCCCGAGCTTGTCGATCCGCGGAGTGGTGTAGACGCGTTCCATGCCGGGTATCGTGCCACGCATGGTCGGTCCTGCCGCCTCCGACGGCCCGCTGCTCGTCTTCGGGCCGCGGTCGGCGACCTACGACTTCGGGGCTCATCACCCGCTGACCCCGCGTCGCTTCGGTCCCGGCATCGACCTGCTCCGGGCCGTCGGAGCCGTACCGGGACTCGCCCCCCAGCCGGCGACCGACGACGAGCTGCTCGCCGTGCACACCGAGGCGTACCTGGCAGCGGTCCGCCGGTTCAGCGCGGACCCGGGCATTCCGCCGGCGTTCGGGATCGCGCCGCTGGGCGATGTCCCGCCGTTCCGTGGCATGCACGCGGCGGCCGCTGCGGTCGCCGGCGGTTCGCTCGCGGCCATGGCGGCGATCCTCCGGGGCGACGTCGAGCACGCCTACCACCCGGGCGGCGGTCTCCATCACGCCATGCCGGAGCGCGCGTCCGGGTTCTGCGTCTACGACGACCCGGCCCTGGCGATCTCGTCGGCCCGTCGGGCCGGCCTCCGCGTCCTGTATGTCGACCTCGACGTCCATCACGGCGACGGGGTCGAGGCGATCCACCGCGACGACCCGGGCGTCATGACCGTCTCGTTCCATGAATCGGGGCGCTATCTCTTCCCGGGGACCGGGTCCGCCGACGAGGCCGGGGAAGGGGTCGCGGCGGGGACCGTTGTCAACGTGCCCTTCGAGCCGCTCAGCGGGGACGGTGTCTGGCTGGCGGCGATCCGGGCGCTCGTCCCGACCCTGGCCGCGACCTTCGGGCCCGACCTCATCGTCAGCCAGCACGGCGCGGACAGTCACGCTTGGGACCCCCTGGCGCACCTCAGGGTCACCACGACGGGGATGGGCGAGGCGGCGCGCCTGGTGGACGCCGTAGCCCACCGGTTCGCGGGCGGGCGCTGGCTGGCCACGGGCGGCGGTGGATACGAGGTCTATCGGGTCGTGCCGCGGGCGTGGGCGCTCACGTGGCTGGCCGGAGCCCACCGCGCGGTGCCCGATGCCGTCCCCGAGGCCTGGCGCGAACGATGGGCGGGCGAGGCCGCCCGTTGGGACCCGGGACCGCTGCCGGATCGATTCGACGACCCGACGAACGCTGGCTTCGGACGGGGTCCGAGTCAGGAGACCGCGGAAAGCCAGTCCCTCGCCACCCTCGAGCTGGTGCGCGAGCTCATCGTCCCGAGGCTGTCGACCGTTGCCGAGGATCGCGGCTGGTCCGACGCGATGACCGTCGGGACCGGACGAGACGGTGTCACGGCCGCCGATCGCTGGGATCCTCCGCTGGGACCGAGCGGCACGCCGGTCATCCGGCGCCTGGATGCGGCGTCGCTCGACGGCCTTCGGCTGGCCGCGCGGACGATCGCCCCGTGCGATCCCCGCGCCGCGCTGGGCATCCTCGTCCGCGCGGTCCGCGCCGGCGCGCATCTCGTCGGCGCGGTCGACGGGGAGCATCTCGTCGGGGTCGCCCTCACGGCTTCCGCCCAGCCCGGCCCTGGGACAGCCCCGGCCCGGTCGACCGCGCCGGAGGACGAGCTGATCGCACTCGGCGTCGCTCCGGGCTGGCGGCGCCGAGGTCTCGCCGGGGCGCTTCTCGCGGCGTCGGTCGGGGATGCCCGCGAACGGAGCGTCCGCCTCGTCGCGAGGATCGGACTGGGGGAGCGCGATGTGATCGAACCGCTGCCGATCGCGAGCCGCCGCGAGATCGCGGATCGCCTGCTGACACGGGTCGGGTTCGAGCGGATCCCTGGGCCGTCGGGCGACGATCCCGCGCTGGTCGTGGCCTACCGGGCGTAGAAGAAGCGGCGAGCCCCAGCTCGCCGCTTCGTTCGGTCGGAGTCGATCGTCGGCGTCAGCCGGCGAGGACCGCGGATGCGGTGGCGATGATCGCCGCCGCCGCGCTTCCGAGAGCCACCAGGAGGCGATTGCTGCCACCCCACTTCGGATCCGGCGTCGAGTGGATCCGAGCCTCGTGGGCCTGCTTGGCGAGCCGCTGCCGGTCCGCCTCGCGCATCAGATCGGCCTGATGGTGACGAGTGAACTCCTGGCTGAAGTAGGTGTTCATGTCATCCCCTTGATCGTTCGTGGGTGCTGCCGCATCCGTTGACTGAATGCTCCACCCGGCGGCCCGTCCGGACGACCGCCTGGCCGACCCGTGACCGGTCAACCCCAGCCACCGATGCGAGTCGCACGAGGCCTACCCCGGCTGTCGCCCGTGCGACACGGCCGTGCTCGAGGTGACCTTCGCGAGGGTCAAGGTGCCGACCAATGGCACCCCCAAGGCGGGCCTCATGGCCCGTCATCACGGTCGTCAACCATCGGTATGGTGATGACGGTTCGGAGCGCCGGAGACGCCAGGATGAACAGGGCGGCTCGAACAGGCGCCCAGGGAGGGTCAGGAAATGCAGATCACAGCACCATGGCACCGAAGGGGCGTCGCGCTCCTGCGGATCGTCGTCGGCATCATCTTCCTATGGGCCGGCCTGGATAAGCTCCTGGGCAGCGGGCCCGCCGGCTTTTCGGCCGCTGGGTACCTGGGTCATGCGACCGGTGGCAGCCTCGGCTGGCCGTTCGTGGCAGCGCCGGCCGCGGACGCGGCGGTCGTCATCTACAACCCGACCCACGACCTGTGGGTCAGCCTGTCGAAGAACAGCACGGCCCTGGCGATCATCAATCCCATGGTCGTGTACGGGGAGCTCGGGATCGGCATCTCACTGATCCTCGGCCTCCTGACCCGGTTCGGCGCGATCATGGGCGCCCTGATGATGGCCCTGTTCTTCGTCGCCGGTTGGGCGTTCACCAACGGCATCGTCGAAGAGCACCTGACCTACATGGTCGTGCTGCTGGCGATCGCCGGCCTCGGCGCGGGCAAGTACTACGGCCTCGACCAGTGGGCCGCGGGCACGGAGTTCGGCCAGAACCACAACTTCATCCGCAAGTGGATCCTATCGGGTGATCCGCTCGAGCCGGCCAGCGCGGCCAGCGCGGCCAGCACGACCAGCGCGACTGCCTGACGACTCTCCAGCCTTCGTTCGGAACGGCGGGCTCTCGACGGCCCGCCGTTTCGATTCGCCACGACCTCATCGAGATTCGACCATCTGTTCGAAAGTAAGCAGCGCGGAACAGGCGGCCGGCCTATACTCGGCGTCCCGTGGCCGCCCGACGAACGACCCCCACCCCGGCTCCATCGCTCGACGACAGCGTGCCCGCGGAGCGGCGTCCGGGGTCCGTGCGCTCGAACCGGCGGAGCGACCCGCCCGACCCGCCCGACCCGCTCGGCGCGTTCGATCCGGCCGTCGCCGATTGGTTCGGGAGCGCCTTCCCGGCCCCGACCCGGGCGCAGATCGATGGCTGGGCCGCGATCTCGGCTGGTCGGCACACCCTCATCCACGCCCCGACCGGGAGTGGCAAGACCCTCGCTGCGTTCCTGTGGTGCCTCGACCGGCTCGTGCGGGCGCCGTCTCCGCCGGCGACTCGGGAGCGACCGGGTCACGTCCGAGTCCTGTACGTCTCACCGCTCAAGGCGCTGTCGTACGACATCGAGCGAAACCTCCGAGCGCCACTGGCCGGGATCGCGCTGGCGGCCGCCCGCCGAGGCGACCCGGCCCCGTCGATCTCGGTCGGCCTGCGGACCGGGGACACGAGCGCCGAGGAGCGGCGGCAGTACGCGCGCAGGCCGCCCGACATCCTGATCACGACGCCGGAGTCGCTCTACCTCCTCCTCACGAGCGCGGCCCGCGACGGCCTGCGCGGTGTCGAGCACGTCATCGTCGATGAGGTCCACGCGATCGCCGGGACGAAGCGCGGCGCCCACCTCGCGCTGAGCCTGGAGCGACTCGAGCACCTGCGCGGTCCCGCCGCGGCACCGATCCAGCGGATCGGCCTGTCGGCGACCCAGCGCCCGCTCGAGACGATCGCGCGATTCCTCGGCGGTATCGGTCCCGACCGGGACGTCGCGATCGTCGACGCCGGCGCGCGGAAGCCGCTCGAGCTGTCGGTCGTGGTCCCGATCGAGGACATGAGCCGGATCGGCGAGGCGCTCCCGCTCGACGAGCAGCCGGGCGGCCCGGCCGGCGGCCCGGAGGCGAGGGTCAGCATCTGGCCCGCGATCCATCCGCGCATCCTCGAGCTCATCCGGGCACATCGCTCGACGATCGTCTTCTGCAACAGCCGACGGCTGGCCGAGCGGCTCGCCCAGCGGCTGAACGAGCTGGCGGGCGAGGAGCTCGTCCGCGCCCACCACGGCTCGATCGCGCGCGAGCAGCGGGTCGCGATCGAAGAGGCGCTCAAGGACGGACGCCTGCCCGCGATCGTCGCGACGTCGAGCCTCGAGCTCGGGATCGACATGGGCGCGGTCGACCTGGTCATCCAGGTCGAATCGCCGACCTCGGTGGCGCGCGGGTTGCAGCGGATCGGCCGGGCCGGGCACCAGGTCGACGCACCGTCTCGCGGGGTCATCTTCCCGAAGTACCGGGGGGACCTGCTCGAGGCGGCGGTCGTCGCCGAGCGGATGCACGCCGGGGCGATCGAGACGACGACGATCCCGCGCAACCCGCTCGACGTCCTCGCTCAGCAGATCGTGGCGATGAGCGTCATGGAGCGCTGGACGGTCGACGACCTCCACGCGACGCTGACCCGGGCGATGCCGTACGAGTCGCTTGGGCGCGAGGCGTTCGAGGGCGTCCTGTCGATGCTCGCCGGGGCGTACCCCTCCGACGAGTTCGCCGAGCTCAAGGCGCGAGTGACCTGGGACCGGGTGACCGGGGTGGTCGAGGGACGGCGCGACGCACGGGTCGTGGCGGTGACCAGCGGCGGGACGATCCCGGACCGGGGCCTGTACGGGGTGTTCCTCGTCGGCGACCCGGGGACGCCCGGGCGGCGGGTCGGCGAGCTCGACGAGGAGATGGTCTACGAGAGCCGCGTCGGCGAGGTGATCACGCTCGGGGCGTCGGGCTGGCGGATCGAGGAGATCTCGCACGACCGCGTCGTCGTGTCACCCGCGCCGGGCGAGCCGGGCCGGCTACCGTTCTGGCACGGCGATGCGGTCGGCCGGCCGATCGAGCTGGGCCGGGCCGTGGGCTCGTTCGTGGCGGAGCTCGAGGACCAGCTCGGGCGCGGCGCGCGGGGACGGGCCGCGGCCCTGACGCGCCTCGGCGACCGCAACGACCTCGATCCGATGGCCGCCGAGAACCTGCTCTCCTACCTCGAGGACGAGCGTGCGGTCGCCGGCGCCCTGCCGACCGATCGACGCGTGGTCGTCGAGCGCTTCCGCGACGAGCTCGGCGACTGGCGGCTGTGCCTCCTGACCCCGTTCGGCGGCCGCGTCCATGCTCCGTGGGCGTTGGCGATCGAGACCCGCCTCGCCGAGCGCCTCGGCGCCGAGGTCCAGACCATCTGGTCGGACGACGGCATCGCGATCCGGTTGCCCGACGGTGACCTCGACGGGATCGACGACCTGCTGTTCCCCGACCCGGACGAGATCGAGGACCTCGTGGTCGGGAAGGTCGCCGACTCGGCCCTGTTCGCTTCACGCTTCCGCGAGAACGCGGCCCGGGCCCTGCTCCTGCCGCGGCGTCGCCCGGGGACGCGGACGCCGCTCTGGCAGCAACGCCAACGCGCCGCCGGATTGCTGGCCGTCGCCAGCCGCTACGGCAGCTTCCCGATCCTCGTCGAGACGTACCGCGAATGCCTGTCCGACGTGTTCGACCTTCCGGCGCTCCGCGAGATCCTGGCCGGGGTCGCCCGGCGCGAGGTCGCCGTCCACCGGGTCGAGACCGTCCGCGCGTCGCCATTCGCCAGCTCGCTCCTGTTCGACTATGTCGCCGCATTCATGTACGAGGGCGACGCCCCGCTGGCCGAGCGGCGCGCCCAGGCGCTCACGCTCGACCGTGACCTCCTGCGAGAGCTGCTTGGCCAGGAGGAGCTGCGCGAGCTGCTCGACCCGGACGCGCTGGCCGACCTCGAGCTGGCCCTCCAGGCCCTGGCCGACGAGCGCTGGGCGACGACCGCCGACCAGCTCCACGACCTCCTCCGGCGGATCGGAGATCTGACCGAGGCGGAGGTGGCCGCGCGGTGCGCCGTGTCGCCGGCCGAGAGCGCCGGATGGCTGGGAGCGCTGGCGGCGGGGCGGCGAGCCGTCGCGGTCAGGATCGTCGGCGAGGTCCGCTGGATCGCGATCGAGGATGCGGCGCGCTTCCGCGACGGGGTCGGGGTCCAGCCGCCGGCCGGCCTGCCGCTCGCGTTCCTCGAGCCGACCAGCGCGGCGCTCGAGGGGCTCCTCGCCCGGTTCGCGCGGACACATGGGCCGTTCCTGACGCCCGAGCCGGCCATCCGCTGGGGCCTGCCGGCGGGCGTGGTCGAGGACGCACTCGGGCGGCTGATGGCAGCCGGGACGATCCTGCGCGGCGAGTTCCGGCCCGGCGGGGCCGAACGCGAGTGGTGTGACCCGGAGGTCCTTCGCCAGCTGCGTCGCCGCTCGCTCGCCCGGCTCCGCCGCGAGGTCGAGCCGGTCGATCCGGCCGCGCTCGGGCGGTTCCTGCCCGATTGGCAGGGGGTCGCCGCGCTGCCGCGACTCGGCGGCGGACCGAGCGACGCGCCGCCCGCGTTCCACGGCCCCGCCGCGCTCGAGCGCCTGGCCGAGGTCGTCGACCAGCTGGCGGGCCTGCCGATCCCGGCGTCGATCCTCGAGCGCGATGTGCTCCCGGTCCGTGTCCCTGGGTACCAGCCGCGCCTGCTCGACGAGCTCGGCGCGCTCGGCGAGGTGGTCTGGGTCGGCCGGGGCAGCCTCGGCCGCGACGATGGGCGGATCGCCCTGTCCCGCCCCGGACGGGAGTCGCTCCGGCTGGCCGGGGGGCCCGGCTCGGTGGAGGCGGCCACGACCGAGCGACCGGACTCGCCGCGGCACGCGGCCATCCGGACGTTCCTCGCGCGGCGCGGCGCATCGTTCTATCGCGAGATCCATGCCGCGGCAGGGGGCGGACCGGACCGCGAGATGCTCGACGCGCTGTGGGACCTCGTCTGGGCAGGCGAGCTGACCAACGACACGTTCGCCCCGCTTCGGGCGCTCCGCTGGGCCCGACCCGGCCGCGAGGCGAAGCGCCGGACCGGACGCCTGACGAGCCTGGGCCCGCCCGAGGCCGCCGGGCGATGGTCGCTGATCGGGCCCGCCGACGTGTCCGGGCCGACCGATTGCACGAGCGGCGATGGGACGCTGATCGGGCCCGGCATGGCCGAACCGTCCCCAACCTCGGGACCGACCACGACCGAACGCCTCCACGCGCTCGCCCTGACGCTGCTCGATCGGCACGGGGTCCTGACCCGCGAGGCCGTCGCCGCCGAGGGCGTGTTCGGCGGCTTCAGCGCCGTCTACCCGGTCCTGCGGGCGCTGGAGGAAGCCGGTCGGGTCCGCCGCGGCTACTTCGTCGACGGGCTCGGCGCGGCCCAGTTCTCGCTCCCCGGCGCGATCGACCGGCTACGGTCGGTCCGCGATCCCGCCGAGCTGCCAGATCGAGCCCGGGTCCACCTGTTGGCGGCGGCTGACCCGGCCAACCCGTATGGCGCCGCCCTGGTGTGGCCGCGTCGGGACGATGCCGACCGCCGCGCGTTCGCCCGCGTCGCCGGGGCATACACGGTCCTCGTCGACGGCGTCGCCGCGGCGTTTCTCGAGCGCGGCGGCCGGTCGCTCGCGATGTTGCCGGCCGCCGACGAGCCGACGGTCGCCGCGTTGGCGCTGCGCGCGCTCGGTGCCCTCGTCGCCGACGGGCGGATGCGCGAGCTGCTCGTCGCGAAGGTGGACGGCCGGCCGGTCGCCGAGTCGACCTGGCGGCCGCTCCTGCTCGACGCGGGGTTCGTGCCGGGCTACCGCGGCCTTGCGCTCCGGGCGCGGTAGGCGAGGCACGCGAATCGGATGCCCGAGGGCGACACCCTCCATCGGACCGCGGACGGTCTACGACCGTATCTCGTGGGTCGGCCGGTCGTGGCGGTCCGGGCGAACGGGCCGGGCCCGATCCCCCAGGTCGCCCGGCTCGTCGGATCGACCGTCGTCGAGGTCGAGTCGGTCGGCAAGAACCTGCTGATCCGGTTTGACAACGGGCTCGAGCTGCGGACCCATCTGCGCATGAACGGGTCGTGGCACCGCTACCGACCTGGGGAGCCATGGCGGCGACCGCCGACGCGGGCGCGACTGGTACTCGAGGTGCCCGGTGCCGTCGCGGTCTGCTTCGATGCCCCGGTCGTCGAGCTGCTCGAGCACCGTGCCGAGGGCCTCCATCGAGCACTCGCGGGCCTCGGCCCCGATCTGCTCCACCCGTCGGTCGACGCGACGAGCGACGACGTCGAGATCGTGCGACGCCTGCGTCAGCCGGCCCGCGCCGAACGGTCGATCGCCGAGGCGCTCCTCGACCAGCGGGCGATGGCCGGCGTGGGCAACGTCTACAAGAGCGAAGTGCTCTTCCGTCGATCCGTCGACCCATTCGTCGCGGTGCGCGAACTGGCCGACGACGATCTGCTCGGGCTCATCGCCGACGCTCGCCGGGTCATGGTCGAGAACGTGAGCCGCGCTCGTTCGGAGCGGATCACCACCGGAGATGCGCGACGATCCGTCGGTCCGCTGTGGGTCTACGGCCGGGCTGGTCGACCCTGCCGAAGGTGCGGCTCCACCATCCGCTCGGAGCGCCACGGCGATCTGCCGCGACTCACGTACTGGTGTCCGCGGTGTCAGGGCTCTCGCGCTCCCGACATCGGCCGGGACCGATGACCGTATCCTCGGACCCGCGCGGCGTCCGGCCAGCGTCAGGCGGCCAGCGGACCCGGAGCGTCCCGGGGCGGGTACCGTCGCGGGACGCAGCCGCCGGTCGATCCTGGGGGGCGGCTACTTCTCGACATAGACCGCCAGCGGGGGGATGACGCCGTGTCGGCCCATCGCGGCCAAATCCTCGGGAGACGGCGAGGCCATCATCGCCTGTGCGCCCGCCAGGTCGTGCACGTCCGCGCTGACAGCGATGTTGTTGCTTCCGTCTGCCGCGACGTGGTCGGTCACGTTGGTGCCGTATCTCCCGATGACTGCTGCCCGCTCCGCCTTACCCGCCAGCCAGCGCTCGATGTCCTCGACCTTGTGCATGATGACGACCTTCGGCATGCCGGCTCCTTCGGGGCGCGCGCCTGGATGCCTGAGGGCAGCGACGCCGACCCAGTGTGAGGACTGCGAGTATGCGCCCCGGAGCGGTTCTCGGCCCTAATCCGGGCCGGGCGACCGGCTCTTGACCGGCTTCATCTCGGCGCGGGCTCGGCGGCGCGACCGATCTCGACGGTGGCTGCGTCGAGCGGCCTGCTGTGGTTCGCCCGGGCGATCTGCATCGCGCAGGTCGTCGCGTTCATCCTGCTCCTGACCCTGACGCCCCAGGGCGGACCCAGTCGACCCAGCGGAAGGGGCTAGACCGTTCGCATTGGCTCGCCTCAGGTCGGGCCGAGCGCGACCGTCGAGCGGAGCCTGACCAGCCGACGATCCTCCGCGGCCGGAGCCACGAACCGGAAGACCGATCGGTCGAGCGAGTAGATCCCCGTCGACGCCAGTCGGATCCGTCCGAGCCGGAACGTGAAGACCGGGTTCTCGCCGTTGCCGGCGTAGTGGTACGGGGTTCCATCGGCGGCCAGCACGGCCATGTTGGCCTGCCCGGCGAACGTGTCGTGGAGCGCGCCGAGGAGATGGGCGACCGGCTCGTCGGTCGTCCAGGCGTCCTCGAGCCAGCGTGCCCCGACCTCCGTGTCGGCCCGGCCGTGGATGCGACCCTCCTTGCGGTATCGGATCCGCCAGGATCGGTAGTCGCGCAGGTCGCCGTTGTGGCTGAAGGCATACCGTCCCGCCGGGTCGAGGAACGGCTGCGTGTCGGCCATCCCGAGCGTCGACAGCCTGGACGGACGACGGAGGTGGACGAGCAGGCTGGTCGTCTCCGTCCGACCGAGGGCGTCGCGCCCTGGATCGTCGCGGAACGCGCTCAGGTCGCGGTACTCGCCAATCGTGCCGCCCGGCGTCAGCCAGGCCGCCCCCCAGCCGAACCCGGCCACCCCGTACCGCTCGAGCCGCTCGCTGAACGGCCACAGCTCGTCGAGCCGGAATGGCTCGGCCGCACGCGCCACGAAGTGCTCGCACATCCGCGGGATAGTACCGCGACCGCGCCCCGGACCGGGTCACGGCGCGCCGTGGCTCGACCGTTCGCCTCGTCGGGTGCGCATGCCCCCCCACGTTGTCCGCCAGATCGACCGTTCGCCTCGTCAGGTGCGCATGCCCCGCAGGTACGACGACACCTCGGGTCGGTCCGCCTGCCGGTCCGTCGAACCCGTGCGATGCGTGGTACAGGCGGTTCCTCGTCTGTGCCTCGGCAGGCCCAGATCCGTGACAAGACGGCCGCCAACGTGCGGGGAGTGCGCACCCGGTGGTCGATGGCCTCCGCCGCGCGCCAACGTGCGGGGAGTGCGCACCCGGTGGTCGGAGACACGCCCGCCGCGCCGCGCCCGGCCGCCCGCGCCCGGCCGCCCGCGCGCCAACGTGCGGGGAGTGCGCACCCGGTGGTCGGAGGCGCGGACGCCCGCCGCGCGCCGCCTCGCCTCCACCCGCCGAGGACCGCGTCGCGTCACGTTCGGATCGCGACGACGTCGTGACATCGACGGCGTAGGCTTGCCGGTGAGTCCAGGGACCCAGTGCCGCCACCGATCGGGAGAGTGGGATGCACGGACCCAGCGGCGGGACGACCGGAGCGGGCGCGGCGGGCGCCGGAGCCGACGGTCGGCCGACCGAAGCGCTCAGCTTCCGCGAACTGTTCGACCTTAACGCCTACTGGCTGGCGATCAACATCCTGTGGGGCGCGATCGGGATCAGCCTCCTCCCGCTGCTCATGGTCGATCTCGTCTGCAGCGGCGACAAGGCATGCCCGGATCCGTCGACGATCCTGCCGGGGGTGACCGTCGGCAAGGGTGCGGCCGAGGCGATCATCATCAACCTGGGCGTGGTCATCGCGATCCTCGTCCAGCCGACCGTGGCCGCGATCAGCGACCATACGAGCAGCCGGCTCGGCCGACGCAAGCCGTTCATCATCGTCGGGACCCTGCTCGACATGGCCTTCCTCCTCGGCCTGTACCTCGCCGGTGCCTGGATCGGGGTCCTCCTCTTCTACTGTCTCCTCCAGTTCAGCTCGAACTTCGCCCAGGGCCCGTTCCAGGGCTACATGCCCGATCTGGTCCCGGCCAAGCAGGTCGGGCTGGCCAGCGGGTTGATGGGCCTGATGATCCTGGTCGGCATCGGCGGCGGGGCGATGCTGGTCGCCGTTGCGAACGCGCTCGGCAACCCGCGCTTCGTGATCTTCGCGATCATGGCCGTCGAGCTCAGCACGATGCTGCTGACCGTCTACCGGGTCCGCGAGGGGAGGCAGGGCATCCCCCGCGAAGGGAAGTCGTGGCTCCAGGTCGGGCTCGGTGCGTGGGGCACCGACATCCTGCGCGAGCGGAGCTTCGTGTGGCTCCTGGGCTCGCGCCTGTTCTTCCTGATGACCGGGGCGACCCTGACGGCGATCGCGTTCTTCTACATGTCCGACTCGTTCGGGATGGCGACGCAGACCGCGCTCGACTACACCTTCGTCGCCGGCGCCCTGATCGTCGCGTTCGGTGCCATCGCGACGGTCCCGTCGGGTCGGCTGTCGGGCCGGATCGGCCGGAAGCGGATGATCTACATCTCGGCGATCATCGGCTCGGTCGGGATGGCCTGCCTGGTCCTTTCGCCGTCGTCGATCGTCGCGCTCGGGTTCGCGGTGCCGGTGGGCGTGGCATCCGGGATCTTCCTGGCCGTCGACTGGGCGCTGATGACCGACATCATCCCGAAGGCCGAATCCGGGCGATACATGGGCATCAGCAACGTCGTGACGGGGTCGTCCGGGGCGATCGCCGCGGCCATCGCGCTCGTCCTCGTCGACGTCGGGAACCAGGCCTTCGGGGTGGGTGCCGGACCGCGGCTCGCGTTCGGCGTCGCCTGTTCGTACTACCTGATCGGGTCGCTCCTGCTGACGCAGGTCGACGAGCGCCGCCGAGAGGACGTGCCGTCGGGCGTGTCCGCCGAGCCCGCGCCCGCCGCCGCTGCCGGCTCGACCGGCTGAGCGCAGGCGGTCCGACCGGCGGTCCGCTCGGCGGTCCGCTCGGCGGGCTGATGGACCCGACTCAGGGCTCGAGGCCGACGAACCTCCGGAACCGGCGCCGCGGCTCGGGTGCCCGGCGCAGGTCGGCGATGAGCTCGCGGTAGGTCGCCGGTCGGAGCCAGCGGATCGGGTCGTCCGACAGCCAGACGTAGGGGACCGCACCCCACAGCAGGACGAGGTAATCGAGCCGGATCGGCCGCTCGCCGAACCCGAAGATCGCCTGGAGCTGGACGATCGTCAGCGGCAGCATCAGCAGGCTCAGGCCGGCGAAGACGCACAGCCAGGCGAGCCCCCACCCACGGGCCCGCGGGGCGAGGACGAGCCAGAACGGCGCCGGGACCCACTTCATCCAGGTCGCCAGGCCCCACAGGAAGCCACCCGAAGCGGGCCCGACGAAGCGGGTCGCCCACAGCGCGAAGGTCAGCAGGAGCGTGATGTTGCCGGTGTCCAGGTTCGCGCCGATCGGGAACGCCAGCATGAGGATGACCACGGCGGTCGCGAGCGGCCGCTGGCGATAGGCCCAGTGGATCGTCCAGAACAGGGCCAGGATCGCGCCGCCCCGCCAGACGAACCACGCCACGTCCCACGGGAGGAGCGCCCACGGGGCGAACAGCGGCAACATCCACGGCGCATAGACGTACGGGAGGAAGGGTCCGGTCGGCGCATACGGATTGCCGCCGTTCAGCCAGATCCGCACGCCCGCCCAATACGCCCGGGCATCGGCGCCGGCGAGCTCACCGCGCGACACGAGGCCGGCGCCGATGACGCCGGCGACCACGATGAGGATCGCCATCGCCGCGATCCGGTGCGGGTCGCGGAGCCTCGATGCCTCGCGTCGGAGCGCGCGCTGGAAGACGCCGGCGCGCCGACGGGTCGGACGCGGGATGCGGTCCGCCGGGAACCCGGCGACCGCTCGTCGCGGCCCGCCCGGGACGCCTCGACCGGGTCGCGCGGCGTCGGACGGTTCGGACATCGCCCGCGATTGTCGCACGTGCTCGCGGAGCTCCAGCCCGAGTCGGGAGCGTCTCCGATGTGGACGGCGATGTGGACGGCGTCGGGACGGGTCGGCGATCTCGTCCCCTGGGACGCGCATTTTGTGGACAAAAGTCCTTCCGGGTCATCGCCGCCGGGGCGATGATAGACCGACCGGATGGGAGGCATGGGATCCGAAGCGATCCCGCAGCGCGACGACCCGAAACGGTCGCCAGATCGTCGTGCTGGCCAGGGCGAGACCGGCCCCTCCAGGCACCCCTGGGTGCGCACGCGATGACCCTCCGCGAGTACGGACTCCTGGCGCAGGCCACCGACTGGCTGACCTTCACCCTGGCCATCTGGGCGGTGCCCGGGCTGATCCAGGTCGAGGTCGGACCGATCGGCACCGTCCTCCAGGTCGGGGGCGTCCTCGGGAGCCTCGCCTGGAAGTGCGCCGGCCTGGCGATCGCCTACGGGCTCCTGTCGTACGCCAAGCCGTGGGGCCAGTTCATCGGGCTGATGGCGGTCGTCGCCCTAGGCATCCTCGGCACCGTCGGCAACCTGTGGGCCCTGTCGCAGGTCATGCGCTGAGCCGAGGGCGCAGCTCCTCCCTGGTGTCGGCTCCTGTATCCTCGGGCGCAACGTTCGGGAGGCAGGCGCACCAGCAGTGGCCGAAGGTACCGTCCTCGTCATCGGCGGCGCGGAGGACAAGGTCCGGGACCGTGTCATCCTCAGTCGGTTCATCGCGCTCGCGGGTGGCGAGGACGCGACGATCGCGGTGATCAGCACCGCTTCGTCGCTCGGCCTGGAGGCCGGACAGCGCTATCGGCAGGTGTTCATGGAGCTCGGAGCGCGCGAGGTCCACACGCTCCACGCCGTGACCCGACCGCAGGCCAACGACGAGGCCGCGGTCCGCGCCGTCCAGGACGCGACGGGGATCTTCATGACGGGCGGGAACCAGCTCCGCCTCGCCTCGACGCTCGGCGGCACCCGTCTGGCCGACTCGATCCTCGACCGGTTCCGCCTCGGGGCGGTCGTCGCCGGGACGAGCGCCGGTGCGTCGGCCATGAGCAGCCACATGATCGCGTTCGGAGCATCCGGAGCGACGCCGAAGCAACGGATGGCCCAGATCGCGGCCGGCCTCGGCGTGCTCCCGGGCGTCATCATCGATCAGCATTTCCAGCAGCGGAACCGACTCGGGCGGTTGCTCAGCCTGATCGCCCAGAACCCGAGCCTTCTCGGCCTCGGCATCGATGAGGACACGGCCGGCGTGGTCGGGCCGGATCATGTGCTCGAGGTCATCGGCCGGGGCAGTGTGACCATCATCGACGGAGCCGCATCGGAGACGGACGCCTGGGAAGTGGGCGGCCATCGGCCCCTGATGATCAGCAACGTCGTCCTGCACTCCCT
Organism: Chloroflexota bacterium; assembly: GCA_017881905.1. Taxonomy (GTDB): domain Bacteria; phylum Chloroflexota; class Limnocylindria; order Limnocylindrales; family CSP1-4; genus Chersky-267. The sequence continues at coordinate 28,826 of JADGQI010000099.1, read as the reverse complement.
CCCCGCCGGCTATCGGTTCGACCTGCGGCGTCGCCATCGCGTCGCGGCCCCGGCCCTTCGCGCGGTGAGCGGCGGCGAGGCCGCCACATGACGCCGTCCGAGCGCAAGCCGAGCTCGAAGCCGAAGCCGCACAAGGCGGGTGCCGGGCCGAGCGCGAAGTCGACCCGGCAGACAAACAAGGCCGCCACGTCCGGCGTCAAGCCGACCCCGAAGTCCGGCGCGAAGCGGACCCCGAAGTCCGACCCGAAGCCCGTCGCCGAGTCCGGTGCCACGCCCGCCGGGAAGTCGGCCAAGCCGGCCGCGAAGGCCGTCGCGGCCGGCGCGCCGCCGACGACCTCGGCCAGAGGCGCGAAGGCACGATCGGTCGCCCTGGAACCCAGCCTGCGGATCGTCGAGTCGCGGATCCTGCGCGGACCGAACTACTGGGCACGCGAGCCGGTGATCCGTCTCCTGGTCGATCTCGGCAGCCTCGAGGAGTACCCGTCGAACAAGATCCCGGGCTTCGTCGACGGCCTGGTCGGGATGCTCCCGTCGCTCGAGGACCACGCCTGCTCGCTCGGTCGCCGGGGCGGCTTCGTCAGCCGGCTCCGCGACGGCACGTGGGCCGGCCACGTCGCCGAGCACATCGCGCTCGAGCTGCAGAACCTGGCCGGCACCGACGTCCGCCACGGCAAGACCCGGTCGGCCGGACCATACGGCCAGTACAACGTCATCTACGAGTTCCGCGAGGAGTCCGTCGGGATCGAGGCGGGCCGGATGGCCGTCGCGCTGGTCAACCACCTGGTCGACCCGGTCGCCGCGCCGTTCGATCTCGTCGACGAGCTCGAGCGGCTCATCCTCCTGGCCGAGCGGTCCGCGTTCGGTCCGTCGACGCAGGCGCTCATCGACGAGGCCGTCAGCCGCGACATCCCGTTCATCCGGCTCGATCGGTTCTCGCTCGTGCAGCTCGGCCAGGGCGTCCATCAGCAACGGATCCGGGCGACGATGACCAGCCGGACGAGCGCGATCGGGGTCGACGTCGCCAGCGACAAGAGCCTGACCAACCGTCTGCTCGACTCGGCCGGCCTGCCGGTCCCACGGGCGGATGTGGTCGATCGAGAGGAGGATGCGGTCGCGGTCGCGCACCGGCTCGGCTTCCCGTGCGTGGTCAAGCCGCTCGACGGGAACCACGGGCGTGGCGTCCACCTCGACCTGCGCTCGGACGACGCCGTCCGGGCGGCGTTCCACGGCGCGCTCGCCCAGAGCCGGGGCGGGGATGTCGTCGTGGAGACCTACGTCGCCGGGAAGGACTACCGCTGCCTGGTCATCGGCGGGAAGGTCGCCGCGATCGCCGAGCGGGTCCCGGCATCGGTCCACGGTGACGGCAGCCTGTCGGTCCGCCAGCTCGTCGACCAGGCCAACCAGGATCCGCGGCGCGGGATCGGCCACGAGAAGGTCCTCACCCGGATCAAGCTCGACGGCGCCGCCGAGGAGCTCGTCCGGGTCCAGGGCTGGGAGCTCGACGACGTCCCGCCCCAGGGCGCATGGATCAAGCTGGCCCTGACCGGCAACATGTCGACCGGTGGGACGTCCATCGACCGGACCATCGAGGCGCATCCGGACAACGTCGAGATCGCCGAGACGGCGGCGCTCATCGTCGGGCTCGACGTCGCGGGAATCGACTTCATCTGTCCGGACATCGCGACCCCCGTCCGCGAGACAGGTGGCGCGATCGTCGAGGTCAACGCCGCGCCCGGCTTCCGGATGCATACCCACCCGACCGAAGGCGAGCCGCAGTACGTGGCCAAGCCGGTCATCGACAACCTCTTCCCGCCCGGCTCCGGGTCGCGCATCCCGATCGTCGCCGTGACGGGCACGAACGGCAAGACAACGACCGTCCGGATGATCGCCCACATCCTCAAGCTGATGGGCCGGCGGGTCGGGATGACGTCGACCGACGGCATCGTCATCGACGGCCGCCTGATCAAGAAGGGCGACATGTCGGGGCCCAAGTCGGCCCAGATGGTCCTCCAGAACCCGACCGTCGACACCGCGGTCTTCGAGGTCGCGCGCGGCGGCATCCTGCGCGAGGGCCTGGGCTACGACCGGAACGATGTCGCCGTCGTGACCAACGTCACCGGGGATCACCTCGGCCTCGGCGGGATCGACTCGATCGGCCAGCTCGCCAACGTCAAGGGGGTCGTCGTCGAGGCCGTCCCGCGGTCCGGAACCGCGGTGCTCAACGCGGACGACCCGCACGTCGCCCGGATGGGCCGACACTGCGCCGGGCGAGTCGTCTACTTCAGCATGGCCACGGAGAAGGGCAAGGACGGGTTCGATCGGGTCGACGGCCATCTCGGGCGGGGCGGCGCGGCGTTCGGGATCGACCCGACGGCCGAGGGCGACCTCATCGTCCTGCGTCTCGGGCAGCGGACGATGCCCGTGCTGTACACCCACCTCATCCCTGCCACCTTCGGCGGGCGAGCGAGGATGAACGTCGCCAACGCGCTCGCGGCCGCGGCGGCCGCCTGGGCCTCCGGGGCGCACCTGCACGACATCCGGCAGGGTCTGCGGACCTTCTCGACCTCGTTCTTCCAGGCACCGGGTCGGCTCAACCTGCTTGAGATCGGCGGGATCCGGGTGGTCATCGACTACTGCCACAACGTCGACGGGATGCGCCAGCTGGCCGACTTCGTGGAGAACATGGTCACCGAACCGGAGGTCCGCGGGCCGAAGGGCGTTCGGCCGTCGAGGACCAACGGCGCCCGCCCGAGGACCGGGCGGGCGATCGGGGTGATCGGCATCCCGGGCGACCGGCGCGACGACGATCAGCACGATTACGGTGCGATCGCGGCGACGGCCTTCGATGAGATCTATGTGCGCGAGGATCGGAACCTGCGCGGTCGTTCGCCCGGCGAGACGGCGACGAACGTCGTCGCCGGCGTCAAGGACGCGCGCACCGCGGGCAACGCCAGGACCACCCGTGCGGAGAAGATCCTCGACGAGATGACGGCGGTCCGCGCCGCCCTCCGCCGGGCCGCACCGGGAGACCTCGTGGTGATGTGCGTGGACGATGCCGTCGGCGTCTATCGCGAGGCGATGGCCGCGTCGCGGACACCGGGTGGGCCGACGGCTTTCGCCGACCCCGGAGAGCTCGAGGCGCCCGAGGGCTAGCCCCGGGCGCGGCGCCGGTCGCGACTACCCGACGGTGTTCCTGCCGACGAGCCGGATGATCCCGAAGATCTCCGCGAGTGAGATCAGGATGAGCAGCAGGCCGATGGCGGTTTCCATGCAGGTGGTGCTCCCTCAGGCTCGGTCGGCGCGGCGCGCCGGGTCGCCCGGATGATGCGCCGCGCAAGCGTCGGTCCGCAAGGTCGAACGCTCGCTACCATCACCGGATGGATCGAGTGACCTGGCGCGACCGCCTGCGCTACCGCTTCGACGAGTTCATGGGCCGCGGGACCATCGCCCTGATCCTCGGCCTGTTCGTCATCTCCTTCCTGCTCATCGTCGGCATCGCCATCGTCGTCTCGCTGATCGGCGTCGCCCGGGACCAGGACCTTGGATTCGCCGACCTCCTCCGCTTCGGACTCCTTCGGACCCTCGACCCGGGCACGATGGGCGGTGACCAGGGCCAGCCCGGGTTCCTGCTGGCGATGTTCGCCGTCACGCTCGGTGGCATCTTCATCATCAGCACGCTGATCGGCATCCTCAACACGGGCCTCGAGGGCAAGCTGTCCGACCTGCGCAAGGGCCGCTCGCGTGTCATCGAGGACGGCCACACCGCGATCCTCGGCTGGTCGCAGCAGATCCATACCGTCGTCGCCGAGATCGTCGCCGCCAACGAGAACCTGGGTCGCCGCTCGATCGTCATCCTCGCCGACCGCGACAAGGTCGAGATGGAGGACGAGCTCCGTGAGCGGGTCGGCCCGACCGGGCGGACCAAGATCGTCTGCCGGTCGGGCAGCCCGATGGATGTGAACGACCTGGCGATCGCCAGCCTGGCGACCGCGCGCTCGATCGTCGTCCTCGCTCCGGAGGGTGACGAGCCCGACGTCGACGTCATCAAGTCGATCGTGGCCATCACCAACGACCCGAAACGTCGTCCCGAGCCCTACCACATCGTCGCCGAGATCCGCGACCGGGCGAACGTCGACGTCGCCCGGATGGTAGGCGGCGACGAGCTGGAGCTGATCCTGTCCGAGGACGTCATCTCCCGGATCACCGCCCAGACCTGCCGGCAGTCCGGGCTGTCGGTCGTGTACGCCGAGCTGCTCGACTTCGCCGGTGACGAGATCTACCTGACCGAGCAGCCGAGCCTGGTCGGCCGGGGCTTCGGGGAGACGCTGGCGCTGTTCTCCGACGCCTCGGTCATCGGCTTGCTGCCCGCCGCCGGACGCCCACGGCTCAACCCGCCGTCGGACACGGCCCTCGGGGCGGGCGATCGGCTCATCGTCATCGCCGCCGACGACGACCAGATCCACCTGGCCGGAGGCGAACCGTCGACGCTGGACGAGGCCCTCCTACGCGAGGCGCGACCCCGGGTCCCGGCGCCGGAGCGAACCCTGATCCTCGGTTGGAACCGCCGGGCGCCGACGATCATCCGCGAGCTTGACGCCTATGTCGCCGACGGGTCCGAGGTCCTCGTCGTGGCGGCCGGGGCCGGCGTCGAAGCCCCGCTCGCCCGACTCGAGGGTCGCCTGACCACGCAGCGCGTGACGTACGACGGGCGGGATCCGAGCAACCGCGCAACGCTCGACGCCCTGGGCGTGGCTACCTACGACCACATCATCGTCCTGTGCTCCGACACGCTCGAGCCGAGCCGCGCCGACGCCCGGACCCTGGTCACCCTCCTCCACCTCCGGGACATCGCGGCCCGGGCGAACCTCGACCTGTCGATCGTCAGCGAGATGCTCGACCTGCGCGACCGCGCGCTGGCCGAGGTCGCCAAGGCGGACGACTTCATCGTCAGTGATCGGCTGATCAGCCTGATGATCGCCCAGGTCGCAGAGTCGAAGCATCTCAACGCCGTGTTCGAGGACCTGCTCGATCCGGCCGGGTCGGAGATCTACCTCAAGCCCGCGGGCGACTACGTGGCGCTCGGCGTCGAGGTGCCGTTCGCAGCCGTCATCGAGGCCGCTCGCCGGCGGGGTGAGATCGCCTTCGGGTATCGCATCTTCGCGCGGTCCGAGGACGCCGCCGCGTCCTACGGGGTCAAGGTCAACCCGGCCAAGGCCGAGCTGCTGTCGCTCGCCCTGGCGGACCGGATCATCGTGCTGGCCGAGGACTGAGGCGGCGTCGGGCCGCCCGCCACGGCCGGCGCGGCCGGTGGGTCGGGCGCTCCACCTGAAGCGTCGGGCTCGGCACCCGGAGTGGCGGGGCCGTCGCCCTCGTCCCTACCGCCTGGGGCGCTCCTGGAGCCGGGGCAGGAGCTCGGTCAGCTCGGTCGCGACGTCGATCGGGCGGGCACCCACCGAGGCCAGGAGGGCGAACACGGCATCGCGCTGTTCGTGGCACATCAGGACGATGACCCGGGCGGCGTCGGGCCTGGCGCCGCGCCCGTCGGCGTGCGAGCCGGCGCCGTTGAGCTCGGCCCGCAGGGCGATCGTCTCCGACTCGTAGACGGTCACCTCCTCCGGCGATCGACCAGCCGCCGCGACACCGGCCAGAAGCTCGCCGACGACGGACTCGCGGGTCCGACCGCGGAGATAGTCGAGCGGCTCCTTGATCGCGATGCGCTGGGCGCGCTCGCCGGCGATCCGGCCGATCCCGCGCAGGGTGTCGTCCGGGCGGTCGCCTGCCGTCCCGATGATGATCGTGATCGGGGCTGCCCGTCCGGCCGCGCCCCCGGCGATCCCCTCGGCCACGTCCAGGACCGCTGCGATCCCCGCTTCGTTGTGGGCGAAGTCGACGATCACGATCCGCTGGCCCAGGCGGAACAGGTTGAGCCGCCCCGGCGAGCGGTCGGACGTGGGCCGGAAGTCGCGCAAGCCCGCGGCGACCTCGTCGACCGTGGCGCCGAGCGCACGCGCCCCGCCCGCCGCCGCAAGGGCGTTGGCGACGTTGTGGCGGGCGATCCCGCCGATCGTGATCGGGACCTCGGCCGTGGCGATGATCGGTGTCGCGACACCGTCCTCCACCTCGACCAGCGCCCCATGGCGGATGACATAGGCCCGTCCGCCTCGCGCGACGTGCCGACGGAGCTTGGACGACGACGCCTCGTCGATCGAGAACAGGGCGACATGTGCGTGGGTCCGGCGGGCGACCTCGACCACCAGGGGATCGTCGGCATTGAGGATCGCCCAACCCTGGGGCGCCGTGATCCGGCAGATGGTGGACTTCACCTCGGCCAGCTCGGGCAACGTGTGGATGCCCTGCAGGTCCAGGTGATCGGAGCTGACATTGGTCAGGATGCTCGCGTCGTTGGACTCGTAGCCCACCCCGCGCAGGACGATCCCGCCGCGGGCCGTCTCGAGGACGGCGACGTCGATGTCGGATCGGCCGAGGATCTGGTGCGCACCGCCCGGACCGGTCCAGTCGCCCGGATCGACCATCCGCTCGTCGACGAGGACCCCGTCCGAGGTCGTCGTGCCCACGTGGCGTCCGGCCAGGATGAGGATGTGGCTGATCAGCCGCGTGACCGTGCTCTTGCCGTTCGTCCCGCTGATCGACACGATCGGGACCCGTCGGTCTGCGTCGCGGATCCACGCCGGCGGCGTGGTGCTGGCGTCGGCGATCCGGGCCGCCCAGCGCTCGACCAGGCGGCCCTGCGACCCCGTCAGTCGGGCGGTCCGCGCCGGCGAGACGTTCCGTTCGGTGAGAGCCAGGCCGGCGTCGACGATCGTCCGGGCGCGCTCTGCTCCGGTCCACGGGAACGTCACGATCCAGTGGCCCGGGTCGGACGACCGGTGGACGGCCAGACCGGCGCGACCTTCGTGGTGCTCGGCGCGCAGGCGGCGGATCCAGGTCGTCAGTGCGGCGATCTCGTCCGGCCACTCACGCGCCGGGACCTGCCGCCCGAGGTGGACGAGGGCATGCTTGCCCGGCGCTCGCTGGCCGTACCACGTCCGTCGCCGGCCGATGGCGAGCTCGACCTTGGCCACCGGCTCGAGCCGGTAGACGGATGGTCCTTCGAGCAGGCGGATCTCGATGACGCGCACGGTCCGGGCAGGATAGCGCGCCGCCGTGGCGCGGGACCGCTCGACCGGCGAGCCCGGCTACACTCCGGCGATGGAATCCCTCCACGCTCCCGGTGCGGCGGTGAGCGTCGATGAGCTCGAGGAGCTCGAGGACATCGTCGAGGAGGAGCTGCCGACGTACCTCGAGGACCTCGCCTCGCTGGTCAACATCGACTGCGGGAGCTACACCAAGGCCGGCGTCGACCAGGTCGGCCAATGGACGCGCCGGTTCCTCGAGCGGCTCGGGGCCACCGTCGAGGTCCGGCCGGACGATACGCTCGGCGACACCGTCATCGGGACGCTCGAGGGTCGCCGCGGCGGCCCGCGGGTCCTCCTCATCGGTCATCTCGACACCGTCTTCCCGGAGGGAACAGCGCGCGCCCGCCCGTTCCGGATCGACGCGGGTGTCGCTCACGGACCGGGCGTGACCGACATGAAGTCAGGGCTGCTGACGGGGCTCTACGCCTTGCTCGCGCTGCGAACCCTGGGGACCGACGAGGACGAGATCGCGGAACTGCCGTTCGAGCGATTGGTGTTCGTCGCGAACCCGGACGAGGAGATCGGCTCACCCAGCTCGAGTCCGCACATCCGAGAGCTGGCGCTCGAGACCGATGCCTGCTTCGTCCTCGAGTGCGCCCGCGCGAACGGCGACATCGTGTCCGCCCGGAAGGGGACGGTCGACTTCCGACTGACGATCCGGGGTCGCGCGGCGCATGCGGGCGTCGAGCCGGAGAAGGGCCGGAACGCCATCCTCGAGGCGGCCCACCAGACGATCGCCCTGCAGGCACTCAACGGGCGCCGGCCGGGGGTGACGGTCAACGTCGGCGTCGTCCACGGCGGGATCCGGCCGAACGTGGTGGCGGAGGAGGCGATCCTCGAGGTGGACCTCCGGGCGACGGCGCGCGCCGACCTCGAGGCCGCCGAGGCGGCGGTCCGGTCGATCGCGGCCACGACGACCGTGCCCGACACCACGGTCGAGGTCGAGGAGATGGGCCGGCACTGGCCGATGGAGAAGCTCGAGCGGTCGGGCCGGCTAGTCGATCATGCGGTCGCGATCGCCGACCGGCTCGATTTCCCGCTGGTCGATTGCGCGACCGGCGGGGCGTCCGACGCGAACACGACCTCGGGGCTCGGCGTTCCCACCCTCGACGGGCTGGGTCCGATCGGTGGCAACGACCATTCCCCGGCCGAGTACCTGGAGGTGGACTCGATCGTGCCGCGTACGACGTTGCTCGCGGCGCTCCTGTTGGCGGTCGCCCGGGACCCGCTCGTCGCCTCATGGCGGCCACACCGGGCATGACCGGCGGTCGCCGTCTCGTGTCATCCGGCGGCCCGTGGGAGGGGACCGGTGGCTACAGCCGCGCCGTCGTGGTCGGCGACGCGTGCTGGGTGGCCGGCACGACCGACGCCGGGCCGGACGGACGGTCGCTCCACCCTGGCGATCCGGGAGCCCAGGCGCGCGCGGCGCTCGACGTCATCGAGGCAGCGCTCCGTGACGCCGGGTTCAGCCTGGCGGAGGTCGTCCGGACCCGGGTGTTCGTGACCGATGTGGCGGCCGTGACGCCGGTGCTGGCCGCCCACGGCGAGCGCTTCGGGTCCATCCGACCGGCGGCGACGTTGGTCGTCGTGGCTGGCCTGATCGAGCGATCCCTCCTGGTCGAGATCGAGGCCGACGCCCACCACTGACCTGCGATGCGGCATGTGCATCGGACGGCCCGGCAAGGGGTCCCTCTGTGATGCGGCTCGGTGCATCGGCCGGCTCCGTGGGCGGTGCCGCCCGCCCGGAGCGTCCATGATGCGGCTCGGTGCATCAGCCGACCCACGCGTCGGGTCGCCTCGATCGGACCCGATGCGGCCCGGTGCATCGGACAGAGCCTGAGACGGGCGCGGCGGCCACCTTGACCGAGGCGATCATCCCCGTGTGGAGAAGCGATGCGGCGAGTCGCATCGCCGGCGGCACCTGCCCACGGGACGAGCCGCCTCCACGAGCCGCCTCGGGACGAGCCGCCTCGGGACGAGCCGCCGCGGGACGAGCTATGCCCAGCCCAGGTAGCGAGCGGCGGCGACCAGGGCTACCGCGGTCGCGAGGCCGTAGAACAGGTTGTGTCGCCACCACATGAGCGCGATCGAGACGAGAACGGCCAGCCACTCGACGCCCACGTGGAACGCGGGCTGGTCGTCGGTGGTCACCACCATCACGCTGACGGCGGCGAGCGCGGCGAGGACGGCCGGCCCGACCAGCTGCAAGTAGTCGAGCGCCCATCTCGGCAGGCGTTCGATCCCCGGCGCCAGGAGGGGCAGGGCACGAGACGGGTAGGTGACGGCCCCCATGAGCACCGCCAGGAGCACGAGGTCGGTCGTCACGACCGGGGGCCCGGTCGGTCGGTCGGGTCGGCGGCACCCGGGTCGGCGGCACCCGGGTCGTCGTCGGCCAGCGTGTCGGAGGTGCCGAGGCCGTCGGCTCGGTCCGCCTGGTCGAAGGCGGTGTGCGGCACGCCCGGCATGGAGTAGTGCTCGGCGGATGCGGGCGTCCCGATCGGCGCCTCCTCGTGGGCCGACGCGCGGGGCACCAGCATGCCTGCCAGCGGGCCGATCACGCCGCCGGCCACGATCCCGACGCCCGTCCCGACCGCGAGGCTGACCATGACCGCGACGGTCGCGCCGACCGCCGCGGCGACGACCTCCCGACGCCCGGTGATGAGGCCGACGCATAGGCCGGCCATCGCCGCCGGGAAGACGACGTCGAGGCCGAGCCGGGATGGGTCGGCGATCTGGCCGCCGAGCGTCACTCCGGCCAGCGTCGCCAGGTTCCACGGGATGAAGGTGGCCGCGATCGCCGCGATCCAGTAGCCGCGCCGGTCGGGGCGGCCGATCCGCCGGAAATGGGCGATCGACAGCGCGAAGGCCTCGTCGGTCAGGACGTGAGCCATCGCCGCCCGCTCCGCGATGGGGCGGTCCTTCAACCACGGTGCCAGGGCGGCGGAGTAGAGCAGATGCCGCGCGTTGAGGAGCGCGGTCAGGACGATCACCCCGGGCCACGCCAAGCCCGCGACGACGTAGCCGACCGCGGCGAACTCGGCGGCGCCGGCGAAGACGATGAGGCTCATCGCCATCGCCTCGATCGGCGAGAAGCCAGCCCCGCGAGCCGCCAGCCCGTACACGAACCCGAACCCGACCGCCGACACGGCGATCCCCGCGGATTCCTGCCACAGCTGGCGGCGCGATGAGGCGACGGTCTGGGTGGGCCCGGCGACTGGCGGCGTCATCGCCGGATGGTACCGCCAGTTGGCCTACTGATATAGGCCAACACCGTGTTCCGGCTGGGACTCAGCGGAGGAACGTCTTGGCGCAGGTGCCGTCGCAGACCACGAACACGGCGTGCTTCTCGAGCGAGTATCCCGCCGCGTGGAGGAGCCCCCGACACCCCTTGGTCGGGCACTTCCAGACCCACCAGCGCTCGCTCGCGTCGAGCGGTGTCGCCTCGGTCGCGATCGTCCCGGCGAGCTCGGGGTGCGCCTCGATCACCGCCGCGACGGCCGCCGCCCGATCGGACTCGATCTCGCTCGTGTACGGGTAGTTCTGGCCGACGTTGGACGACACGGATCCCTCCCGGAAGGCGATGGGCGCACGGCGGAGTATAGGGGAGGGTCCCGGCTCAGTACGTGGCCGGGAGACCGGCGCTCCTCGGGTCGGTGGCGGCCGCCAAGGTCCCGCCGTCACCCGGCCCACCGTCGACGATCTCGATCGCGTGGCAGTGGCCGAGCACCTCCGCGAACGGGTCTGTGACCGACACGTCGTGGCCGAGGGCGCCGAGGCCCTCGATCAGGCCCGGCGCGAAACGCGGCTCGACACGGACCGCGTCGGGCGGCGCGAAGTGCTCAGCCGGCTCGACGAACCAGCGCGGCATTCCGACGGCGTCGGCCACATCGACGCTCCCGTCGACGAGCGCCGAGACCGCCTGCGCGTGGATCTGCGGCTGGGCGTCGCCGCCCATCGAGCCCACCACGATCCAGGGCCGACCTCCGCGGAACAGCATGCCGGGCATGAGGGTGTGGAGCGTCCGCTTCGAGGCGGCGAGGACGTTCGGATGATCCGGATCGAGGCTGAAGAACGAGCCCCGGTTCTGGTAGGCGATCCCGGTCGCCGGGTCGACCACGCCCGAGCCGAAGCCCATGTAGTTCGACTCGATCAGGCTGACCGCGTTCCCGTCGCGGTCGACCACGCCGAGCCAGATGGTCCCGCCGCCGCGCGGGACCCGGGCCGCCGGCGGCCGTGCGGCTCGCGCCGGGTCGATCCGTGCCGCGAGCTCGGTGGCGTACGTCGCGGAGAGCAGCCGTTCGAGCGGCGCGGCCTGTACGTCCGGATCGGTCAGGTAGGCGTCGCGGTCGGCCATCGCCAGCTTCGAGGCCTCGATGCCGAGGTGCGTCCAGCGCAGGTCGGCACCGGCACCGGACTCGAACGCGTTGGCCCTCGGCGGCTCGAGCCGTTCGAGGACCGACAGGATCTCGAGTGCGACGAACCCCGAGCTGTTGGGCGGATGACTCGTGACTCGCACGCCGCGATAGTCGACCCCGATGGGTTCGGTCCACGTGGATGTGTGGGCGGCCAGATCGGCCAGGTCGATCGCGCATCCGGCTCGCGCCAGTGCACGCGCCTGGTGCTCGGCGGTCTCGCCGCCATAGAACTCGTCCCAGCCCAGGTCGGCGATCCGCTCCAGCGTGGCGGCGAGGGCCGGCAGCCGGACCCGCTCCCCGGGCCGCCACGGCCGCCCGTGGGGTCGATAGATCGGGAACCACGCCGCGTCGGACCCGAGCGCCGGCGCGAGGACCCGGGCAGCCGACTCGACCGCCGAGATAAACCCGTCCCAGGCGGCGAACCCGTCCCGGGCGAGCTCGATCGCCGATGCCAGCAGCGTCGCCCTGGGCAGTCGTCCAAAGCGGTCGTGAGCGTCGCCCCACGAGCGGACAGCGCCCGGCACCGTGATGGTGGCCCCGCCGCGCATCGGCAGCCGTTCGAGACCCGCCCGGCGGAGTGCCGCGGCGTCGACCCGGGCCGACGACCGACCCGAGCCGTTGAGCGCGACCTGGCGAGCCTCTGCGGCATCCCAGACGAGCCAGAAGGCATCGCCACCGATGCCGCAGGCGTTGCCCATGACGACCGCCAGGACCGCGTTCGCGGCGATCGCGGCATCGACCGCCGACCCGCCCGCCCGGAGGATCGCCAGGCCTGCCTCACTCGCGAGGTGATGCGGTGCAACGACCGCTCCGTGCGTACCTCGCGCCAACGGGATCGGGACGAGGGGTCGGGTCACGCCGCTGAGTCTAGACGGGGCGCCATCGGCGCAGGGTACCCTTCCGGTCGTGGAGACCGCCCCCGATCACGGCCGCCCGACAGGCCTCGTCCATCTGATCCTCGGCGACGTCCCGCGCTCGCTGGTGGCCGTCCTGGCCGGCACGTTCACCCTCCGCTTCAGCACCGGCCTGACCGGCGGCCTGCTCATCTACTACCTCGCCCATCCCGAGCACGGGGCCCCGGTCGTCGACGCCGCGCAGCTCGGCCTGCTGATGGCGGCGTTCTACGTCTCCGAGCTCGTCCTCGCCCCGCCGTTCGGGCTCCTTTCCGACCGTTGGGGTCATCACCGGGTCATGCAATTCGGCCCGCTGTTCGGCCTGGTGGCGGTCATCCTCACCTACTTCGCGAGCAACGTCGTGCTGCTCGGGGGGACGCGCATCCTGGAGGGCGCCTCGACCGCGGCGTCCGTCCCGTCGATCCTCGGCTTCATCGCCGTCATCACCGCCAGCGACGAGCTCCTGCGTGGGCGGGCCGCTTCGCGATTCGAAGGGGCCACGCTGGCCGGCCTCGGTGCCGGGCTCGTCGCGGCCGGCCCGGTCTGGGAGCTCCTCCACCGGCAGGGGTTCCTGCTCAACGCCGGGATCTACTTCGTGTCCTATCTCATCTATCGGTTCGGCGTCCCCGAGACGCCCGTCGGCCATGCGCCCGGAGCCGAGCGCCTGCCCGGCCTCCACCGCTACCTCGAGATCCTGCGCAGCTCGCACGTCTGGCTGCTCGCCCCGACCTGGATCGCCCTGAACGCGGCGATCGGCCTGTGGACGACCCAGTCGCTCTTCCAGCTGGTCAAGGAGCCGGCCCCGAAGTTCGCCGACCAGTACCTGATGGGGCGGGTGGACCCGCTCCAGGTCAGCCTGGGCCTGGTCGCCGCCGGCGTCGTCTTCTTCGCCGGCCTGGCGTTCTGGGGCGAGCGGTTCCGCACGATGCGTCGGACCACCATCCTGTTCTACGGGATCCTTGGCGGGGCGGCCGTGGTGGCGGCGGTCGCGGTCATCAATCACAGCGGAGACCTCGGCCCGCTCGTCCGCATCGCGGCCGGCGCGGTCGCGGTCGCGGGACTGTTCGTGCTGGCCGGCGCGACCCCTGCCGCGCTCGGGATGCTGGCCGACATCTCCGAAGCGTTCCCGGCCGATCGGGGGGCGATCATGGGCCTCTACTCGGTGTTCCTCGCCCTGGGCCAGATCATCGGCAGCCTGATCGGCGGCGTCGCGGCCGACTGGCGGGGGATCGACGGCATCATCGTGGCGACCGGCCTGGCCCTCGTCATCGCGCTCATCCCGCTCGGTCGGCTGCGCGCGGTCGAGCACCTCATCGGCACGGCGGGCACGGCCGGGACGCCTGCCCCGGCGGCCGATTGACGACCCGTGCCACCCATCGCCGCCCGTATCATCGACGCCAGCCAGGAGGAGGGTCCCGTCCCGTGACTCGCGTCGCGATCGTCACCGACTCGGCCGCCGACATCGATCCGGAGGTCGCCGACGCAGCAGGCGTCATCGTCGTGCCGCTCATCGTCAGCTTCGGCCGGGACAGCTACCGCGCGGGCGTCGAGCTGTCGACCGAGGCCTTCTGGGAGCGGATGGTCGCCCCGGATGCCCCGTTCCCGACGACCGCAGCGTCGAGCCCAGGCGTGTTCAAGGACGCGTTCGAAGCGGCGTTCACCGGCGGTGCCGAGGCGGTCGTCTGCATCACGGTCGGTTCGAAGCTGTCGGGTACGCACAAGAGCGCCCAGGTCGCGCTGGAGCTGCTGCCCGAGCGGGAGATCCACCTCGTCGACTCGAAGAGCGCGTCGATGGGCGAGGGCCTGCTCGTCCTGCTGGCCGCCGAGCTCGCCGCGACCGGCGTGCCCGCCGACGGGATCGCCCGGACGATCGAGGTCCGGGCCGACGACATCCTGGTCGTGGTCTGCCTCGATACGCTTGAGTACCTCAAGAAGGGTGGCCGGATCAGCGGCCCGCAGGCGGCGATCGGCTCGCTCCTCGGCATCAAGCCCATCATCTCGGTCGACGACGGGGTGGTCGACACCGTAGACAAGGTCCGGACGCGGACGAAGGCCCGCGCCCGCGCGATCGACTTCATCATGTCCGACCCGGTCGAGCGCCTCAGCGTGCTCCACACGATCAGCCCGGATGTCGACGCGTTCCGGGCCGAGCTCATCGCCCGCGCGCCGGGCGGGATCGACCCGGCCCGGGTGTCCACGGAGCTGGTCGGATCGTCGGTCGGTCCGCACCTCGGACCGGGTGCCGTCGGCGCCGCCGTCCTGAGGAAGCGCGCGACCTGAGCCCATCCGCTCCGGGATGCCATGGGCCGAACGGCCTATGGACGGCACTGCAACCAGTCCGCAACGTGGTGGCAACCGGACCGCGACGAGCGTCGCGGATGGCAGATATACTCGCCGGTGACTGAACCACGCGCCGCGGCCGCCCTCCCGGCGGGATCGGGGCGCTTCCCGTGGGGTCGTCCGGGAGACGACTCAGAACTCGGCCGATCGACGCGACGGCCGGACGGAGGACCACTCTCGATGACCACCGAACAAGCCGCTGGGCCGATCAACCCCTGGTCGGTCGCGCAGCAACAGTTCGACCTTGCGGCCGAACGGCTCAATCTCGATCCGGGCCTGCGCAAGGTCCTGCGCGAGCCGCGCCGCGAGCTGATCGTCCACTTCCCGGTGAAGATGGACGACGGCAGCGTCCAGGTCTTCACCGGCTACCGCGTCCAGCACAATCTCGGCCGCGGTCCGGCCAAGGGCGGCATCCGCTACCACCAGGACGTCAGCCTCGACGAGGTCAAGGCCCTCGCGATGTGGATGACCTGGAAGTGCGCGGTCGTCGGTATCCCGTTCGGCGGCGGCAAGGGTGGCGTGGTCGTCGATCCGAAGAAGCTGTCGGTCAAGGAGCTCGAGGGTCTGACCCGGCGCTACGCCACCGAGATCAGCATCATCATCGGCCCCGAGAAGGACATCCCGGCGCCGGACGTGAACACGAACGCCCAGACGATGGCCTGGATCATGGACACCTACTCGATGCACGTCGGGTACACCGTCCCCGGGGTCATCACCGGCAAGCCGATCGCCCTCGGCGGGTCGGAAGGCCGCAACGAGGCCACCGCCCGCGGTGCGGTGTACTGCATCGTGGAGGCCGCCTCCCACCTCGGCCTCGACCTCAAGACCGCCACCGTCGCCGTCCAGGGCTTCGGGAACGCCGGCTCGATCGCGGCGCGACTCATCCGGGACGAAGGTTCGACGGTCGTCGCCGTGAGCGACTCGACGGGCGGGATCCACAATCCGGCCGGCCTCGATGTCGATCGGATCATCGCCTGGAAGAAGGAGCACGGGACGGTCCAGGGGTTCCCCGGGACCACGGACATCACCAACGCCGAGATCCTCGAGATCGACTGCGACATCCTGATCCCGGCCGCCCTGGAGAACCAGATCACGGCCCGCAACGCGGGGAACATCAAGGCGAAGGTCGTCGCCGAGGCCGCCAACGGTCCGACGACGCCCGAGGCGGACGACATCCTCCACGCCAACGGCGTGTTCTCGATCCCGGACATCCTGTGCAACGCCGGCGGCGTCACGGTCAGCTACTTCGAATGGGTCCAGGACCTGAATCGCGACTTCTGGAACGAGGCCGAGGTCAACGAGAAGCTCAAGGGGATCATGATCAAGGCGTTCAAGGACACCCTGATGATGTCGCTCAAGGAAGGCGTCAACATGCGGACGGCGGCGTACCTGCTGGCGGTCCAGCGGGTGGCCGACGCCACGGCGATGCGCGGCCTCTATCCGTAGGCCACGTCCCGATCAATGCGTGGGAGGAAGCCCCCGGCCGATCCGGCCGGGGGCTTCTACGATCCCGGGGCGGTGCGCCGGAGCCACCCGGGGCGGTGCGCCGGAGCCACCCGATCTCCGGCCGACCCGGCCGAGGCGGCGTCGCCGCGGTGTACCATCGAGCCCATGCTCGACCACGAAGAGAAGTTCCTGTTCAAGGAGGAGATCCTCCACCTGGCGAACGCGGTGGGGGAGACCGGGATCCTCGACAACGTCGAGGACCTGCTCACCGACGTCATCACCAGTCCGCGCTTCGATTCCGAGGTGTTCACCCTCGAGCGAAGCCTCCAGGTGATGCTCGGGGCGCGAGCCGGGACGACGCTCGTCGGCCTGCTGACGGTGGCCCCCGAGGTGTTCGAGGAGGTCGCCGACGTCAACATCCCGTCGGAGGTCCACGAGCGGCTCGTGGCCTGGCGGGCCCGCTTCGGCCTGGCCATCGACAACGCCCTGAACTTCCTCAACAACCCGGACGGGATCCAGGGTCACAACTTCGCGACCCAGGTCGCCCACGTCGAGGATCGCCGGGTGCTCCAGGGTCGATTGACCCTCGTCCGCTACAACAACGAGCCGCAGTTCTTCGTGGCCGATGGGAGCGTCTACCTGGCGCTGGTCGCCGATGTGATGGAGCGGCTCGGCCCGTACCTGGAGCCCGATACCGTCGACGCGGAGACGCTCACCCGCCTGCAGGACGCCGTCCAGCTGATCGAGCGCCGAACCACCCGACCCTGACGGGCGATCTCGGTGCGCCACCTGTACCTGGCGGCGACGGGTCAGAACCGGGGCAAGACCACGGCCAGCCTCGGCCTGTTCGACCTCCTTGTCCGGCACGGGCTCGACGCCGGGTTCATGAAGCCGGTCGGACAGCGGACGGTCATCGAGGACGGGGTCTCGGCGGACGAGGACGCGGTCCTGATGCGAGAGGTCTTCGGGCTGACCGACCCGATGCCGGTGATGAGCCCGGTCCACATCCCGCGCGGGTTCACCAAGGCGTACATCAACGGCGAGGTCGTCGAGGACCTCGGGGCCCGCGTCCGGACCGCCTACGCCGAGCTCGCCGAGCGGCATGAGATCGTCCTGATCGAGGGGACCGGCCACGCCGGGGTCGGCGCGGTCATCGGCCTGTCGAATGCAGTCGTCGCCTCGATGCTCGGGGCGCCCGCGATCATCGTCAGCGAGGGCGGCGTGGGACGTCCGATCGACGAGATCGTCCTGAACGCGTCCCACTTCGCGTCGCTCGGGGTTCAGGTTGCTGGTGCCATCGTCAACAAGGTCGACCTCGACGCCCAGCCGGGGCTCGTCCGGATCCTCGAGCGCGGGCTCGAGCTCCACGGGATCCCGCTGCTCGGTGTCCTGCCGTATCGGCCGATCCTGTCCAATCCGACCCTCGGGATGGTCCTCGCCGGCGTCCACGGCGAGACGCTCCACCCCGGCCCCGACCTCGAGCGGGTCATCGACAGCGTGGCGATCGGCGCCATGGAGCCGGTCCACATGCTCGAGCGGATCGGGCCCGGAACGCTGGTGATCGTGCCGGGGGACCGGGCCGACGCGATCCTCCGACTGACCGCGGCGCACAGCTCGGCGGGCGTCACCGCCGGCCTCGTATTGACCGGCGGCTACCGTCCGAGCGACACCGTCATCGACGAGATCCGCTGGGCGAACTTGTTCGCGACCCTGGTCGCGGAGGACACCTACGCGGTCGCCTCGGAGGTGCACGACCTGCTCGTCAAGACGCACGCCGGGGATGCGGAGAAGATCGCCATGATCAAGGCGCTGGTCGCCGAGCATCTCGACCTCGAGCGGATCCTCGCCGTCGCACGGTGACGGGAGCCTGCACAGCACGCACCGCCCGCACCGGGCGCACGGACGCGCCTCGTCGACGGGTCAGTCCGCGAGCTCGAGCCGGGCAAGCTCCAACGCTCCGACGAGCGGGCCGCGCTCCCCGAGCAGCCCCGTCTCGATCCTCGGCGCCACCCGGACGATCCGGGCGACGTGGCGTCGGACCGGCTCGAGCAGCCCCGGGAGCGAGCCGACACCCCCACTGAGCACGATGAGCTCGGGGTCGAGCAGCGCGACCAGCGCGGAGATCCCGGCGGCGAGTGCCCGCGCCTGATCCTCGACGAGCATCGTCGCGACGGCGTCACCCTCGGCGGCCAGCATCGTCGCATCCCCGACGCTCGCCCCGATCCACAACCGGGTGGGCGCGCCCGACCGAACGGCGGCATCGATCCGGTCCCGCAGGCCGGGGCCCGCGACCTGGGCCTCATACGACGGCACCCCGAGGACATCGGGAGGTCCTCCGGCCGCTGCGGGCTCGGACGAGCTCCCGCCGACCGGCAGGAACGCGATCTCGCCGGCCATCCCCCGCGCGCCGCGGATCAGCATGCCCCCGGCCACGATCCCCGTCCCGATCCCCGTCCCGAGCGCGATGACCGCGAAGTCGTCGATCCCGCGCGCGACGCCGTGCGCCTGCTCGCCGAGCGCCGCCGCGTTCGCATCGTTGTCCAGCGCGACGCGCATCCCGAGGGCACGTTCGAGATCCGAGCGAAGCCGGTCGGCGTCGGCCAAACCGGGGATGTTGTGGACGGAATCGAGCTCGCCGGTGACCGGGTCCACCCCGACCGGGAGCGCGACACCGGCCGCCAGGATCGGCCGGTCGCGGGCGGCGGGACCGACCTCCGCGAGCAGGTCGTCGAGCGCGGCGGCGATCCGCTCGACGAGCGCCGGCGCGGAGTCGCGGACGGTGGATTCGACCCGCTCGGCGAGGATCGTCCCGTCATCGTCGGACAGTGCCGTCCGCAGCTTCGTGCCGCCCACATCGACGCCGAACAGGCGACCCGCCGGCGCCTCTCGGGACCGGGATTCGGCCCCGGTCATGATCCGGCGAACCGCGGGAGGTACCCGACGTTCCGCTCGAGGATCGCCTCGAGCAGCCCTTCGGCTGCGTGGAAGTCCGGCACGAGGGGATTGGCGACGAGCGCCAGGAGGGCCACCCGCTGATCGCCCGTCGTCGCCGCGGTGACCGCCAGCTCCTCGTAGGCCTTGGCGGCCTGGACCAGTCCGCGGATCTCCGGCGCGAGCGGCGCCAGCGGCAGCGGATGGGCTCCCTCGCGGTCGATCCGGGCGGGGATCTCGACCACCGCACGATCCGGCAGGTCGGGGATCGCCCCGTCGTTCCGGATATCGACCACCTGGACGTCCCCGGTCCCGGCGTGGAGCGACGCGATCAGCTGCGCCGCGGCCTCGCTGTAGAACGCCCCGCCGCGCTCCTCGAGGAGTGCCGGCTTCCGATCGAGGGTCGGGTCCCGGTACAGATCGAGCAGCTCGCGCTCGATGGCCATGACATCCTCCGCCCGGGTCCCGCCGGCGAGCTGCTCGGCGAGGACCTCGGCCGTGGCGTAGTAGTAGTGGAGGTAGTAGGAGGGGATCGCCCCGAGCGCCCGCAGCAACTCGACCGGCGAGTCGACGTCCTCCGCGAGCCCGGTCGCCTCGGCGTCGTCGGCAAGCAAGCCGGGCAGCCGATCGACCCCGTCGACCAGCACCGCCCGGATCCACGTGAGGTGGTTGAGCCCGACGTGCTCGAGCGCCACCCGGTCGGGGGTCACCCCGAACCGGACGGCCAGGCGACGCTGGAACCCGATCGCGACGTTGCACAACCCGATCGCCCGGTGCCCTGCGTCGAGGAGAGCCTGGCTGACGATCCCGACCGGATTGGTGAAGTCCACGATCCAGGCGTCCGGTGCGCTCCGCCGGCCGACCTCCTCGGCAAGGTCCAGCACGACCGGGACGGTGCGGAGGGCCTTGGCGAACCCGCCCGGACCCGTCGTCTCCTGGCCGATGCAGCCGAACCGGTGGGGCAGGGTCTCATCGGTCAGTCGAGCGGCCTGGCCGCCGACCCGGAGCTGGACCAGCACGAACGCGGCGCCGTCGATGGCGTCGGTCCGGTCCGTGGAGACGACGAGTCGTCCCGGCCAACCCTGCCGCCGCAGGATCCGCTCGGCCAGCCCGCCGACGATCGCCAGCCGGTCTGGGTCGATGTCGTACAGGACCAGCTCATCGACCGGCAGGCTGGTGGTCCGGTCGGCGATGCCCTGGACGAGCTCCGGTGTGTAGGTGCTGCCCCCACCGACCACGGCGACCTTCAGGCCCATCGGGTGCCCACCCTCCACGAACCCCTTGACAACCGGACCTCAGCATGGCCAAGGTTCGTTATAACGTTATCAGCAACCAGCCCGTCGACGATAGGGTGCAGATGGCGAGATTCCGGCTCGAGTCCGGGCCCGTGCCGCTCCATCATCAGGTCTACGTCGACCTGCGAGCATCCCTCGACGCCGGCGAGTGGCGGCCGGGGGACCGACTCCCGACCGAGCGCGATCTCGCGGCACGCTACGGGTGCAGCCTGATCACGGTCCGCCGCGCCTTGAGCGAGCTGTCCCGCGAGCACCGGCTCGAGCGGACCCGCGGGCGTGGCACGTTCGCCACCGCGCCACCGATCGAGCTGGACCTCGGCGGCTCGATGAGCTTCACCGAGGAGATGCAGGTTCGCGGTCTCGATCCCGAGACGCGGCTCCTGGTGGCTCGCCGACAGCCCGCCGGAGAAGGCGTGGCCGAGGCGCTCGATCTCAAGGTCGGTGCCCCGACGCTGTTCGTCGAGCGGCTCCGGATCAGCGCCGGCGAGCCGCTGTTGCTCGAGGGCGTCCACCTGCCGGCCGATCGCTTCCCCGGCCTGCTGGCGGCCGATCTCGAGCACAGCTCGCTGTACGAGCTGCTGACGACCCGCTACGGCACGCGGATCGTCCGAGCCCGCGAGTGGCTCGAGCCGGTCCACCCGTCCCGCCGGGTCGCGGACCTGCTCGGACAGGACCCGCACCGGCCGGCTCTGCTGGTCGAGAGCATCGCCTACGGCGAGCACGACGTGCCGATCGAGTACGGGCGGTCGCACATCCGCGGTGACCGGACCCGCTACTACGTCGAACGCGTGGTCGTTCGATCCGAACAGGCCCTGCTGTCGGCGGTCAGGTGACCGCCCCGAACCATCCCCAGGTCGTTCGATAGGAGGAGGACAGGCACGATGACAACCAGGATCAGGGCGATGGCTGGACTTGCGGTGCTGGCGATCATCGCCGGCGCCTGCGGGTCGTCGGCCGCGACCTCGGCGCCGAGCAGCGCGGCGACCGCCGCACCGACGGCCGCCGCCTCGAGCGACGCGGGCGCCTCGATCGCTCCGACGCCCGCCCCGAGCTACGACACCACGCCCGTCACCATCAAGGTCTGGGACTACTACGGCGAGACCACCCCGATCAAGCCGGCTCTCGACGGGTTCAAGAAGGAATTCCCGTGGATCACGGTCGACTACCAGGCGCTCGACTGGGACTCGATGAACGAGAAGTTCAAGACCGGCCTCGGGGCCGGTGAGGTCCCCGACCTCGCGACCCTCGACATGACCTGGATCCCGACCCTCGCCGCGAACGGCGCGCTCGATGACCTGACCTCGATCTCAGGCGGGATGCTCAACGGGACCCCGATCAAGGACCAGTACACCCCTGGCGCCCTCGACGCGATGACCTACGGCGACCAGATGGTCTCGATGCTGTACGACTTCGACACGTACGCGCTGTACTACCGGAAGGACCTGTTCGACCAGAAGGGCATCGCGGTGCCGACGAACTGGGACGAGTTCCGGGCGGCCGCGAAGGCCCTGGCCGAGTCGTCCAAGCCGGGCGGCAAGCCGGACAAGTACCTCACCGCGATCCGTCCGAACAGCTTCCACTTCTCCCAGTACCTCTACCAGGACGGTGGCTCGCTGCTCAACGAGGACAACACCAAGGCCGTCTTCAACTCGCCCGAGGGTGTCGCCGCGGTCGATATCCAGAAGGCGATCCTGGACGACGGGAGCGGCAAGTACTGGGCCGACTCCCAGGGCGACCTGACCCCGGCGATCAAGTCCGGGGAGGTCGCGATGTTCCAGGACGGGCCGTATTACATGGGTCTGCTGAAGAGCGGCGTGCCCGAGCAGTCCGGCAAGTGGGCGGTGGCCACCGCACCGTTCTCGAAGCAGCCCGGGAGCTATCTGGGTGGGACCGGCCTCGGCATCCCGGTCCAGGCCGAGCACAAGGACGCCGCCTGGCTGCTCGCCCAGTACCTGCTCCGGCCAGACCAGCAGACCGGCGTCTTCACCTACGCCGGTGCCGCACCGGCGACCACCGCCGCGCTCCAGAGCCCGGAGCTGACCAAGCCGGATGCGTATTTCGGGAACCAGGCGCCGTTCGGCGTCTTCCTCGAGTCGATGAAGACCTCGCGCCCCTTCCCCTACGTCGGGGCGTGGGACGATATCGACGTCGCCATCGCCGACGCCATGCAGAAGGCGCTGCTCGGCAAGGCCGAGGTCCAGAAAGCCCTCGACGACGCGGTCAACGAGACGAACACCCTGCTCGCGAAGTGATCGCGCAGGTGCGATGACCGGA
This sequence comes from Chloroflexota bacterium, assembly GCA_017881905.1. GTDB lineage: Bacteria > Chloroflexota > Limnocylindria > Limnocylindrales > CSP1-4 > Chersky-267. The sequence goes on along the minus strand of JADGQI010000099.1, from coordinate 6,036 downwards.
GGCCCGATCCGACCGTGAGCGCGAAGATCGCCCGGCGATTCCGCGGGTCGTCGGCAGGCTACCTGCTGATCGCCCCGGCGCTCATCGTGACGATCGTGTTCCTGGTCATCCCGATGATCGTGTCCGGATACTGGAGCCTGACCCACTACAACGGCATCAAGCCGCCACAGTTCGTCGGGCTCCAGAACTACGTCGACGTCCTGACCAACCCGCGCTTCCAGCGGTCGTTCCAGAACACCATCTTCTTCGTCGTGATGGGGATGGCGATCGGGCCGCTCCTCGGACTCGGCTCGGCCATCCTGCTCAACGACAAGCTCCGCCTCCGGGCGCTCTTCCGGACGTCGTTCTTCCTGCCGACGATGACCTCGCTCATCGTCGTGGCGACGATCTGGAAGCTGATGTACGCCGACAACGGGGTCATCAACGCGGTCGCGGCCACCTTCGGGCTGCCCGGCCATGACTGGCTCAACGATCCGACCCTGGCACTACCGGCGGTCGTCGTCACGGCCATCTGGCAGGGCTTCGGTTTCGAGACCGTCGTCTTCCTGGCGGCCCTCCAGGCCGTCCCGAAGGAGTATTACGAAGCGGCGACGGTGGATGGCGCCGGTCGCTGGGCGAAGTTCCGCTGGGTGACCCTGCCGGGCATCCGCCCGACGATCGTGTTCGTCTACGTGATCGGCATCATCGGCAGCTTCCAGACCTTCGACCAGGTCTTCGTCATGACCAACGGCGGTCCGATCCAGGCCACCCGGACGATCGTGTTCGACCTGGTCGACCGCTTCAACAAGCTCGATATCGGCGGCGCCTCGGCGGTCGCCTACATCCTGCTGGTCTTCCTGGCCGTCCTCAGCTACGCCCAGCTCCGGCTGGGCGAGGCGCGAGACTGAGGCCGGCGATGCGATCGAGGAGGCGCAACCGGGTCGCCAAGAGCGGGTTCCTGCTCCTCGCGTCGTTCCTGATGATCGTGCCGTTCCTGTGGGCCCTGTCGACCTCGTTCAAGCTGCCCGGCGACGTGTTCGCCTACCCGCCGCGGTTCCTGCCCGACCCGTTCACCGCCGACAACTACCGGAACATCACCACGCTGATCCCGTTCCCCAGGTACTTCCTGAACAGCACGATCGTGACCGGCACGATCGTCGTGCTCAACGTGTTCTTCGGGACCGCAGCGGCGTACGCCTTCGCCAAGCTCAAGTTCCCGGGTCGCGACGCGATCTTCTTCCTGCTGCTGCTGACCCTGATGGTCCCGTTCCAGGTCAACCTCATCCCGCTGTTCAAGATGATGGTCGAGCTCCACAAGGCGATCCCGCCGCTCGGCGCCGACACGTACTTCGGGCTGATCGCGCCGAGTGCCGTATCGGTCTTCGGGATCTTCCTGATGCGGGGCTTCCTGCGCTCGATCCCGGACGAGATCCTCGAGTCCGCCCGGATGGACGGTGCGTCCGAGATCCGGGTCCTTCGCTCGATCGTCTTCCCGCTCGCCGTCCCGGGGATGGCTACCCTGGCGATCTTCACCTTCCTGGGGGCCTGGAACGACTTCCTCTGGCCGCTGATCGTGACCAGCTCGGAGGACATGCGGACGCTGCCGCTGGGGCTCGCCCTGCTGGCCCGCCGGAACAACTCCGACTGGGGGACCACGATGGCCGGGACGATCGTGACCGCGGCGCCGATGATCATCATCTTCCTGCTCATGCAGCGCCGGTTCATCGAGGGTCTGACCGCCGGAGCGGTCAAGGACGGCGGGTGAGCGAGCGGGCGGCGCTCGCCGGCGGCGACCGATTCCTGACCGAGATCGGCGGCCAGCCCGAGGCGATGCGCCGGGCGTACCGAGCGCTGGCCGGCCAGGCGGACCGGCTGGTCGACCTGGCCCGGCGGCCTCGAGCCGGGACGATCGTGATGACCGGGATGGGCAGCTCGTACGACGCCTGCCACGTGCCCGTGACGATGCTCGCGGAGAGCGGATCGCGGACGAGCCTGGTCAACGCCGCGGAGCTGCTCCACTTCCAGTCGGCGAGCCTCGACGGCCGGACGACGCTCGTCGTGGTCAGCCAGTCCGGACGGAGCGTCGAGATCGTCCGACTGCTCGAGGACCTCGCCCGGCGACCGGATCGGCCGTTCGTCGTGGCCATCACCAACGGGACCGACAACCCCCTCGCGGCCGGAGCCGACGTCGCCTTCGACACGGCGGTCGGCGACGAGCTCGGTCCATCGACGATGACGTTCGCGGGGTCCCTGGTGGCGCTCGACGCGGTCGCCCGGGTCTTCGCCCTCGCTGAGACGGATGTCGACGACGTCGTCCGAGCCGTCGGTGCCGACGTCGATGGAGCCGCGACGGCGGCCGAGGCGCTGCTCGCCGAGCGGGCGACGGTGATCGCGACGATGGTCCGCTGGGCGACGGCCCGACCGTACCTGGTCATCCTCGGCCGCGGGACCGCGCGAACGACCGCGGACATGGCCGCCCTGACCATCAAGGAGGTCGCCGGGGCCTCCGCCGAGGCGCTGGTGGCCGCAGACTTCCGCCATGGTCCGCTCGAGCTCATCGACCCGTCGCTGGCGGTCGCGTTCGTGACCCTGGAGGTCGCGACCGACGCGATCGATCGGTCGTTCGCGGCGGAGCTGTCGACCGGCCCTGCCTCGGTCGTCGTGGTCGGTCGCGAACCGGGCTCCGTCGGCGCCGCCGCATCGATCGCGATCGGTCCCGTCGACCGACGCCTTGCGCCTGCGGTCGCGATGATCCCGTTCCAGCTGCTCGCCCGCGAGCTGGCGATCGAGCGAGGGCGACGGCCGGGCGAGTTCAAACAGGCCTCCAAGGTCACGACACGCGAATGAGTGCGGTGGTCGGCCGCGGCCGGCATTACCTCCAGCGCGACGGGCGGTCGATCGTCCCGGTCGGCGCCCACTTCGTCCCGGTCGAGGGGCCCGATTGGCCGTGGCGAGTGGGACCGGCGGCGTTCGACCGGGCGTTCGCGGCGATGGCCGCGGCCGGGCTCGATACGGTCCGGATCGACCTCCTGTGGGCGGCACTCGAACCGGCGGAGGGGCAGTTCGACGCGGATCACCTCGCCGCCCTCGACGAGATCCTCGCGTCCGCCCGGCGACATGGGCTGCTCCTCCACCCGACGTTCTTCATCGGCGGCGAGGTCGGCGATGCCTACTGGGACGTCCCGTGGCGAGCGGGACGCCACCCGCACCGCGATCCGGGCCTCGTCGATCGGCAGGCCGCGCACGTCGCCGAGCTTGGTCGACGCTGGCGGGACGACCCGGCGATCCTGGCCTGGGACCTGACGGACGAGCCGCCCCTGTGGCTGTTCACGGACACGACGGACGACGAGGCGCGAGGCTGGACGACCGCCCTTGCCGCGTCGCTCCGATCGGTCGACCCGACCCACCTGATCACGATCGGCACCGCCAGCCAGGAGATCGGGGTCGGGCCGTTCCGGGCCGACGTCGTGGCCGACCAGCTCGACTTCGCGACCGTCCATCCGTACCCGACCTACAGCCCCGACCTGGTCCCCGACAGCCTGCTCAGTCGACGGATGACCCAGGCCGCGGCCTTCGAGACGGCGCTGGCGGCCGGCGCGGGACGCCCGGTCATGCTCCACGAGTACGGCGTCTCGTCGGCCCAGTTCGATCCGGAGCTCGGCGCCGACTACGACCGGCTGCTGAGCTGGTCGAGCTTCGGTCGCGGGGCGATCGGGTTCCTGGCCTGGTGCTGGACCGATGCCGAGCCCGCGGCGGCTCGCCGAGCGCCGTACGTCCGGCAGCCGCACGAGACCCAGTTCGGCGTGACCGACCACCTCGGCGGCCTGCGACCGCGCGGTCGGGTCCTCCAGGAGCTCGCCGCGACCCAGTCCGTCCTGTCCGACGACCTCGACGGCCTTGCCGGCGACGGACCAGTCGCCTGCTCCGCCATCCCGGTCCCGCACGAGTACGTGCGCGCCTACGACCCGGCGGGGTTCGGCCTGACCGACGCCCCCGCTGGACACTATGCCCCGGCCGAGATGGCCTGGGCACCGCAGCGGGACCACCTCCCGCTCGTGCGTGGCTGGCTCAATGCGTTCGTCCTCGCGGCGAGGGCCGGTGCGTCGGCGGGGTTCGCGCGCGAATCGCTGGACGATGTCTGGCCGGTCGTCCCGCTGGTCATCGTCCCGGCGCCGCTCACGTCCACCACCTCGTCGCTCCTCCACGTACGAACGAGCTTCTGGCACGGCGCGGAGGCCCACTTCGGGCGCGGCGGGTCGCTCTGGCTGTCGATGGCCGCCGATGCGGCGCTGCCCGAGATGGGACCGCTGGCCGGCTGCCATCTCGCCGACCGCGCCCCGGCGAACCGCCCCGGCACGCTCCGGTTCGTCCGGCCGTGGGGTCCGTTCGCGGCGGGGGACGAGCTGACCCTGCCCGACGGCGACGGATCGCTGGCGACCCGCTGGGCGCGGCTGGCGATCGACGACGGCGAGATCGTGGCGCTCGATGCGGACGGCGGCCCCGGGCTGGTGGTCGCCCGCCGCGGGTCGGGGCTCGTCGTGACCTGCGCCGCGCCCGTCGAGCTACTCCTCGCGGCTCGGCCCGATGCGCACGACGCGCTCGACCGGAGCTGGGGACTGTACGCCGGGCTGCTGGCCGAGGCCGGCATCCGCGAGCCGGCCTCGGTCGACCATCCGGAGGTGACCTGTGGGACGCTCCGCGGGCCGTCCGGTGGGCTGGCGGTGCTCACGAACCACGGGGACGCGGGCCTTCGGGTGACCCTGCGGCTGCCCGATGATGCCGCCGCCGTCCGCCGCTTCCGGTCGACCGGGATCGAGTTGCTCGAGCCGAACCGTGCGCCCGCGGGGGACATCACGGTCGCGCTCGAGCTGCCGCCCCGGGGCTTCGCCATCGTCGGCTGGCTGGGGCGCACGTGACGGCGGCGATCCTGGCCGTCGACGGGGGCAACTCCAAGGCCGACATCGCGCTCGTGGCCGAGGACGGGACGCTCCTCGGGGCGATGCGGGGCCCGACGGTCTCCCACCAAGCCGTCGGCCTCGGGCCTGGACTCGATGCCCTCGAGACGACCGTCGGACACGTGCTCCGTCATGCCGGTGCCGACCCCGACCTGCGGCCGGTGGCGCGCGTCGGCATCTTCACCCTGGCGGGCGCAGACCTCCCGGCCGACATGCGGCTGCTCCAGCGAGCGCTCATCGAACGGACGCTGGTCGACGGGGTCGTCGTCCTCAACGACACCCACGCCGCGCTGCGGGCCGGGAGCGATCGCCCGTGGGGCGTCGTCGTCGTCTGCGGTGCCGGGATCAACGGGCTGGGGGTCGGTCCGACGGGCCGGACGGTCCGCTTCGCCGGCGTCGGTGAGTACTCCGGCGATCGCGGCGGCGGCGGCGATGTCGGGACGGCCGCCCTGGCGGCCGCGATCCGGGGCCGTGACGGTCGCGGGCCGCGAACCAGCCTCGAGGGGCGCGTTCCCGCCCACTTCGGCCTGCGCCGGCCCGACGACCTGACGCTCGAGCTGTACTCGGGACGGCTCGACCCGGACCGCCTTCGCGAGCTGACCCCGCTCGTCTTCGCGGCCGCGGCCGATGGGGACGCCGTCTCGACCGCGATCATCGACGCCCTGGCCGACGAGGTCGTCGCCTGGGCACGAGCGATCATCCGTCGCCTGCACCTGACCCGCCGCGATGTCCCGGTCGTGCTGTCGGGCGGTGTCTTCCGGACGACGTTCGAGCCGTTCTTCACGCGGATCCGGTCCGGTATCGCCAGGGTCGCTCCGGGCGCGATGGTCCAGCGACTCGACGCCCCGCCGGTCCTCGGTGCGGCGCTCCTCGGTCTCGATCGCCTCCAGCTCGAACCTGCCGATCGACGAGCGGCCGAGGTCCGGCTCCGTTCGGTCCTGACCGACGACCGGCTGCGGACCGGCGGCGACGCCGGGCTGCGGGACGAGGGGTAGCGGCCCTCAGCCGAGGGGTTCGTTGTCGATGAGGCGCGTCGAGCCGAGGCGGACCGCCAGCGACAGGAGCGCCGGACCCCGGACCGTGCCGAGCTCCTCGAGCGTGG
>JADGQI010000002.1 GCA_017881905.1 Chloroflexota bacterium | reverse complement strand
GGCGGGACGATCAGTCTCGGTTGCGCATCGCCTCGGCGGCCATCTCGAAGTAGGCGTCGAGCTTCGCCGTGATCGGTGGCGCCGGGTCGAGCGCCGCGAGCGCGTGTCGCATGTGCCCGAGCCAGGCATCCCGCTCCATCGGTCCGATGGCGAACGGGGCATGCCGCATGCGCAGACGGGGGTGTCCGCGCTCCTCGTCGTAGGTCGTCGGCCCACCCCAGTACTGGGCCAGGAACAGGGTCAAGCGGTAGCGGGCGAGGGGGAGCCCCGCATCCGTCTCCGGGTACAGCGGACGAAGGACGGGATCCTCGGCGACCCGATCGTAGAACCCGCCGACGAGTGCCTTGAAGAAGGGCATCCCGCCGACGGACGCGAACAGCGTCCCTTCGTCCGACGTCAGCGGGTCTTCTGCCAGGACTTGCCCTCGGTCTGGACCGACGGCGCGTAGACCATCTCGACCGATTGCATCTCGCGGATCGTCCGGGCGCCGAGTGCGGCCATCGACTGCCGCAGCGCCCCGACGAGGTTCTCGGAGCCGTCGGTGACGTGGGCCGGACCGAACAGGATCCGCTCGAGCGAGCCGACGGTCCCGACCTTGATCCGCGTCCCTCGAGGGAGCGTCGGCGACGGAGCGGCCATGCCCCAGTTCGTGCCCCGACCGGGGGCTTCCGCGGCGCGGGCGAGCGGTGAGCCGATCATCAGGACATCGGCACCCGCAGCGATCGCCTTCGCGAGCTCGCCACCCCGGCGCATCCCGCCGTCGGCGACGACGGGAACGTAGCGACCGGACTCGGCGAGGTAGGCGTCACGGGCGGCGGCGACGTCGCTGATCGCGGTCACCTGGGGAACGCCGATGCCGAGGACCTCGCGGGTGGTACACGCCGCCCCGGGGCCGACGCCGACGAAGACCGCCGCGGCGCCCTGCTCCATGAGCGCGAAGGCGGCCTCGGCATTCGTGGTGTTGCCGACCGCGACCGGGATCGGCATGAACCGGGTGAAGTGGTCGAGCGACAGCGGGTCGTAGCCGGTGGCGAGATGCCGGGCGCTCGAGACCTGGCTCTGGACAAGGAACAGGTCCGCCCCGTGTTCGGCGCAGAACGGCCCGAACCGACGGGCGGCCCCCGGCGTGGCGGCGACGGCGACCTTCGACCCTGTCGCGTGGATCTCCTCGATCCGCTGCGCGATCAGCTCTTCGCGGATCGGCTCGGCGTAGACCTCGGCGAGGAGGTCCTGCACTTCCGCGTCGGGCGCCAGGGCGATCCGCTCGAGGACGGCATCGGGGTCGTCGAACCGGGCCTGGACCCCCTCGAGGTTGAGCACCGCCAGGCCGCCGAGTCGTCCGAGCGCGCCGGCGAACCGGGCGTCCACCACGGCGTCCATGGCCGATGCCAGGATCGGGATCGCGAGGTCGAGGCCGCAGAACGTCTGAGCGACGTCGACGTCGTTCGGCTCGACCGTGCTGGTGCCGGGCGCGAGGCTGACGTCCTCGAAGCCGTAGGTGGGCCGGATCGTGTCGACCTTGGAGTGGAAGACGCGCCGCTGGGCGGCGTCGGACAGCGGTGCGGTCGGGGTCGTCGTGGGTGCGTCCGTCCGGTCGAGCAATCTGGCCTCCGATGGTGCGCGGGCCGCCATCCGCGGGCCGGGGCAGGTTGCGGGTCAGTCTACCATCCGGGACCCCCACGGCCGGTGTGGCCGGGGGCACGCTCGCTGGAGGGTCAGCCCCGGATACGCCTCCCGTCGGAATCGAGCCGGAACCACGGTTCGCGATCCTGGTCGAGGAGGTCCCGTTCGACGATCGTCAGCGCATCGTGGTAGCCCGGCCAGACGATCATCGCGTGCGCGTCACGGGGGGACCGCCAACGGTAGGCATCGTGCTCCTCCGACAGGACCGGTTCGGCATCCGCACCCACCCGTATCGCGAACACTGCGGCGCTCACGATCGCGTCGGCGGGTGACCAGTGGAACTGGTTGACGAGGTCCAGGTCGTAGAACGCGTGGATCGCCGGACCGGCGAAGCCCGTCTCCTCCCGGAGCTCGCGGAGTGCACCCGCGGTGACCCGCTCGTCGTGCTCGAGCGACCCGGACACGCCCTGCCACAGGCCCGCCAGCATCCGGCCGGCGGACCGACGCATCAGCAGGATCTCGAGCTCGCCCGGGCGGGGCAGCCGGAAGACCCACACGTCGACGAGATCGGGACGGTACATCGTCAGGCTCGCGCCTGCGGCCGCCGCAGCTCGGCGATGATCGTCGACAACGCGGCCACGACATCCGGAGCCCCCGCTTCCACGGCGGCGAGCCAGTCGATCACGGCACGACGTTCTCGACGATGAGGACGATCGCCGGCCCGATGATGACGAGCATCAACGCCGGGAAGATCAGGAAGACGAGGGGCAGGATCAACCCGATGGATGAGGTCGCACGGACGATCAGGATGAACCCGACCGCGGTGAGGAGGGCGATCAGCCCGAGGAGGAACCAGCCGAGAGGGATCCCGTCGATGCCGGCCGCCTTGTCCCCGAGAGGGCCGAGGAAGCCGATCGACACGACCGTCAGGAACAGCAGCAGCCACAGCGGAGACAAGCCGCAACCGAACGCGATCGGGCGGGTCGGCAGGGAGACGGAGCGCGCCGGCTTCGACTCCACGTCGCGCGGCTAGAGCCGCTCGAGGCGTTCGACCGGAAGGACGAAGACCGTCGCTCCGCCGACCTCGACCTCGAGCGGATAGGGCATGAAGAACTCGCCCGGCTCCATGATCGGCGGCATCGGATTGACGATCTGCGTCCGGGCCGTGCAGTTCGTGCGGACGATCCCGAGGATCTCCTCGACCTTGTCGTCCTCGACGCCCACCAGGATCGTGGCATTCGTCTGCTTGAGGAAGCCGCCGGACGAGTGAAGACGCGTCGCTCGGTGCTCACCCTCGAGGAGGGCGTCGACGAGGGCGCCGGCATCCTCGTTGTGGACGATGGCGACGACGAGCTTCATCGGGCGGAGTATAGGGTGCGTCGCCGGCCTCGCATCGAGGTCCGGGTGGCGTAGCATGCGGTCCTCACCGCTCCACCCCGGAGGACACCCGCGCGATGGACGTCTCCACGGATCTGCTGACCCAGGGCGCGGCCGCCCTGGCGGCCACCGACGATCTCGATGCCGGTGTCGCCCGCCTGCTCGGGATCCTGGCGGGTGCGCTCGATGCGGCGTTCGCGGCGGTGACCCTGCAGGACCCCGACAGGGCCGACCTCCAGGTCGCCGTCACCCTCGGCGGGGATGATGACGGCCGGGCGGCCTTCGAGGCGGATGTCGCGAGACCCGACAGCTCGGTCGCCCTGACCGCGGCCGACCGGACGCCGAGGATGGGCGAGGGGACCCTCGACGTCCCGCTCGTCGTCACCCGGGGCGGCATCGACCAGCTCATCGGCGTCCTGTCGCTGGCCCGCCCTGCCAGCGCCACGCCGACCGACGAGGAGCGGGCGATCGTGCCGGCGTTCGCCGACCTCATCGCCGTGGCCGTCGATCGAGCCCGTGTCTCGTCCCTCCTCGTCGAACGATCCGAGTGGTTCGAGCGGGTGGCGCATACCGATCCGCTGACCGGGCTGGCCAACGAGCGGACGTTCGGGCGGATCCTCGAGCTGGAGCTCGCCCGCGCCGGTCGCCAGGGCGGCGAGGTCTCGCTGGCGGTCTTCGATGTCGACGATCTCGGTGCGATGAACGAATCGTCCGGGCACGGGGCCGGCGACGACGTCCTGCGATCGGTCGCCGCCGTGCTCGCGGAGTCGGTCCGGCTGGTCGATACCGTCGCCCGCGTCGGCGGGGACGAATTCGTGCTCGTGGCTCCGGGCTCGGCCGGGATGACCGTGGCCCAGCGCGTCCTGGACGGGATCGCGGCCCTCCCGGCCGGAACGACCGGCAGAAGCATCACGGTCTCCGCCGGTGTGGCGCGGTTCCCGATCGACGGCGGCACGGCCGAGGACCTGCGCGCGGCCGCGGACGCGGCGCTGGCGGCCGCTCGGGCGTCGGGTCGGGGCGGCCTCGCCGCTCCACCGCTCGCCGCCGCCGAGGGCTGAACGTGGTCCGGGTGCCGTCGTCCGAGCGGACGGGGTACGAGGGGACCGTGGTCCGCGGCGCCCGCTAGGTCGCGCCGGCGGCCACGCCGCTGGACAGGACCGGCGGCGTCGGCGTCGTCCGCCCCGCCGTCGGCTCGAGCGTCAGGGCGATCGTCACACCGGGTCCCGTCGGGGCGCTCTCGGCAGCCATCGTCCCGAATCCACCGGCGTCGGGCACGAACGAACCGATCGCGACCGGTGCCTTGTCGGCACCGATGACCCACGCCTCGTAGACCTCCGTCCCGATGGTCGGGGCCAACCCGCGCATGGCGATCCGGACCGTCCCATCGGCGCCGACGGCCGCGATCCCCGTCGGTCCACCGGGCTGCGCCGGAGCGAGGATGGCGGCTTGGCCTCCGGCCGTTCCTGCCAGCGCGAGGACGCGATCGACGGCGGCGCCATAGGCCTGGGCGCCGTCGAGGTCGTGGCGGAGCGAGACGTTCCAGGCGGCCAGACCGACGATCAGCAAGACGGCCGCGATCGAAGCCACCCAGAGGAGCGGCGAGCGCCGCCGGGTCCGCTCCGTATCGAGCGAGACGACCGGTGGCGCGGTCGCGGGGACCGACCTGATCGGCGGCGGGGTTCCAGCTGAGGCGGGTCCCGCCGCGGGCGTCGGCCCGACCGCCTGCCCGCGACCCGTCCCGGCCGGCGACACCGACCTCGGTGTCCGAGCGGATGCCTCCGCGGCGACGGCGGCGAGCATCCGGGCGCCGAGCGCCGTGGGCGGCGGCACCGGCTCGAGGGAGTCGGCCAGGTACGGGACGACCCCGCCCAGCTCGGCGAACTCCTGATGGGCCTCGGGACAGCCGGCCAGGTGCTCGCGCACCGCCGCCATCCCAGCGCGGTCGAGGGCTCCGAGCACGAACCCTGCAGCCAGGTCGCGGACCTCGTCGCAGGACAGGGGCATCGCGGTCGGTCGGTCGGTCATCGCCCGGTCGTCCCTTCGTCGGCCGCCGGCCCGTCCCCGACCAGGACCCGGCGCAACGACAGCAGCCCCAGACGCATCCGGCTCTTGACCGTCCCCAATGGCGTCCCGGTGCGGTCGGCGATCTCCTGCTGGGTGAGCCCACCGAAGTACCCGAGCTCGAGGGCTTCTCGCTGGACGTCGCTGAGCGTCAGCAGCGCGGCGACGACCGTGTCCCGATCGAGTCGGCCGGCGACCTCAGGCCAGAGGTCGGGCAAGGTGAGCGGTTCGGGCGTCGGTCCCCCGTCCGGTTCCGGAAGCTCGGCCGTCGCGCGCCGCCGCCGGATCGCGTCGATCGCGCGGTGGTGGACGATCGACAGGAGCCACGTCTTGACGCTTCCGCGTCCCTTTTCGTAGCGCCCCGCGTTGCGCCAGGCCCCGATGAACGCGTCCTGGACGACATCCTCCGCCAGAGCGGCATCGCCCGTGATCCGGGAAGCAAGAGCGAAGGCCATCGCCCCGTAGCGCTCGTACAGGATCTCGATCTCTCCATGGTCGCCCGCCGCGACATGCTCAAGGACAAGGCGATCGGCGTCGTCATCGGCGCTCGCCACTCGGCCGGGGACGGGACCCGACAGAGCATTCACGGGTGGATGCGCAGGATGGGCCGGCTTGGTTCAGTCGCGGTGCCGGTGCGCGCCAGGATGGCGCCGAGTGCGGTCTCAACGACCGCGTCCACCGGCGCGGTCGCGTCGATCACCTGGAACCGTTCCGGTTCGGCGGCCGCGAGGGCGAGGTATCCCTCGCGGACCCGGCGGTGGAAGTCGAGGTCGAAGGTCGCCTCGAATCGGGTCTGCTCGTCGACCTGCTTCCGGGCCAGACCGGTCTCCACCGGCACGTCGAGGAGAAGGGTCAGGTCCGGGCGGAGCCCGCCGGTCGCGAAGTCCTGGAGCTCGCGCAGGGGGGCCTGTGGCAGGCCGCCGCCATGACCCTGGTAGGCCAGGCTGGAATCCGCGTGACGCGCGCCGATGACCAGCGCCCCGCGGTCGAGGGCCGGGCGGATCACCTCGGCGACCAGCTGGGCGCGACTGGCGCCGAAGAGCAGAGCATCCGTTCGGGGATCGTGAGGAGCGTCGCCCGGCGCGTGGTCGAGGACGATGTGGCGCACCGCCTCACCCACCGCCGTACCGCCCGGCTCACGAGTCTGCACGACGTCGAACCCACGGGCCAGGAGGGCATCGGCCAGGAGGCCGGCCACGAGCGTCTTGCCGGCGCCATCCGGTCCCTCGATGGTGATGAACCAGCCGCGGCCGGGAGCCGTCTCTCCATCCTTCACGGCCGCGAGTGTACCCGACTGGAATCGGATGGCCGGGCGTCGCCCGCCCGGCCATCCGCTATGGGAACGCGACCTACAACGGGAGCATGCCCTTGTCGTGATGGTCGTGGCTGTATCCCTGGTTCGGTGCTGCGACGTAGGGGAAGGCGGTCAGGAACGAGTGGTCGTTCTGGTCGACGCCGTCTCCGACGATGTTGTTCGGGCTGAGGTTCGGCAGGCCGAACAGCGAGTTCAGGATCGGACCGTAGCCCTGGATGACCGCCCGGATCTCCATGTCGACGACGTCGTCGCCGAGGCGACGTCCGTTGGGCCAGGCCTGGAGGTCGGGCGCCGCGTCGGTCCCGTTGAAGAACACGCCGATCGAACGGCAGGAGCCCTTCTGGTCGGTCGGGTCGTCGGCGGTGCACGGAGCGATCCCGGTGTTGAGACGGAGCTCGTCCGCGGCCACCTTGCCCGTGTTGTTCACGGTCGGGACGCCGTGGAGGAGGATCAGCGAGAGGTCGGTCCGGCCGGTCGTCGCTGCATCCGGCAGTGCCGGATAGAGCAGGTTGACCAACCCGGCGAGCTCGGGCTTCTCGTAGTACTTGGCGAACCTCCAGTCACCACTCGGTGACTGCGTGTTCCAGTAGTCCTTCTGTGCGCGCGGGATGATCACCTCATTGATGAGGGGGTTCCCGAGCCGGGACACCTGGACCCAGGCGCCACTGTTCTGAAGGCCGCGGGTCGTCCGCACGGTGAGCTTCTGTCGATAGGCGGCGGTCCACACGCCGATCGTCCCCTTGGGATCGTTCGCGGCGTGGGCCTTGCCGTCGCGCGTCAGGCTCGCGATCGAGACCTGGACGGCGATCGAGTGGACGTTGAGTCCCTTCAGATCGTCGATCCCTGGTGCGGCCTTGCCGGGGATCAGGTGGAAGGCGTTGAACGGTCGCAGACCACCGAGGTCGAAGATCGACCCGAGATCGACGAAGAACGGGTCGTCGCGCTGGCCAGCGAACGCGAGGCCGCCGGTGATCTTGCTGACCGCCCCCGCGGCGATGGCCGAGTAGTCCGGATCCGAGCGCGGCCCGACGTTGGCCGGTGCGACGGTACCGCGTCCCAGGTTGGCCGAGCGAGCCCCCTTGGTCCGGGTGACGGTGTAGGTCTGGCGAACGTTCTGATCCGGATCGCTGATCGACGTGACCTGGCCGGTGTTGTAGAGGAAGGTGCCGCCGTTGGCGACCGACGTCTTGAACTGGAACCAGAAGCTGACATCCGGTCGGCCATCGCCGTTGTTGTCGACGTGGATGGCGTAGCGGACGTTCGGATCGAAGGTCCAGAAGTTGGGTCCGCCGGCCGGATCCTCCATCGGGATGTAGTTGGCGATGAGGTCGACCTTCGTCGGATCGACCGGGTCGACGAACGCGTACAGGTCGGTGCTGTCGGCGCCCGGATCGGTGGCGATGAGCGGGGCCTCGCGGTGACTCGAGGCGAGGACACCGCTGACCGCTGTGGCCGCGATGAGCGCGGCGCCGGCGATCCCGGCGGCGCGCGAGAGCCTTGACATAGAACCCCTCCTGTTGATCGGAACCACTCCCATCGCTGGTGCGTCGTCCGGTCCGTTCCGGAACCGTCCTCGGAGATCGCGCCAGTCCTTGGCACCGGCTGATACGCAGCGCTCGGCGGGGTGGATGAACGCGATCTCGGAGGGCCTCAGCCGCCGAGTCCGGCGAGCAGGTCGCGTGCTGCCTGGGCGCCCGTCGACGAGAACCCGGCATCGAGTGCGAGGGCGGCCTTCAGGTCGCGGATCGCGGTCGCGCGGTCCGCAGCGGCGGCGGCGATCGCGCCGGCGTGGTAGAGCAGGACTGGGTCGCGCGTGCCGAGCCGGAGGGCTTCTGCCGATCGTTTCCGGGCATCCGCGAGCCGGCCGTTCTTGAACAGGGCCCATCCGAGGGCGTCGGCTGCCTTGATCGTCGGCCGGTCGGCATACGCTTCGCGGGCCAGACTCAGCGCCACGGTCGGGTCCCCGTGATCGGCCTCGAACAGGGCCAGTTCGAGATCCACGACCACCCCGTTTGCCTTGAACAGGGTCGTCTCGACACGGGCGAGTGCGTAGCTTGCGGCTGCGCCCGTCGCGTCACCGCTCGCCTGGCGGGCCTCGCCCAGGGCGATCACGTACTCGGGCAAGGGGACGATGTCGGCGGCACGGCCGAAGCGGGCGAGCGCCGTGGGCAGATCGCCGCGCGCGACCGCGAGCCGGCCCTCGCCCGCGAGCGCGGCCGGGAAGTCGGAGTCGGCGGCGAGCGCCGCAGCGTAGGCCTGTTGGGCCTCGGCGTCTCGCCCGGACAGCGCGAGCAGGTTGCCGTACAGGACGGTCACATAGGCGTTGTTCTCCGACGCCGGGCCGCCGGCCTCGACCGCAAGGCGCATGGCATCGAGTGCCCCGGGAAGGTCGCCGTACAGCTCGCGGACGTAGGACACGCGAGCGTAGGAAGCGAGATCGGGTCGGACGTCGACCATCGACTGGACGGCATCGAGGGCCTCGGGGTAGCGACCGAGCTCGACGAGCGCATCGACGACCACGCCTTGGGCGGTCGACAGGCCGGGCCCCAGGCTCGTCGCCCGACGACCCAGCACCAGGGCCTCGGCGAACTGGTGACGGGCGAGCGCCAGCGTGCCCAGACCGACCAGCGGCAGGGGGTCATCGGGGGCCAGATCCCGGGCGGTCGCGAGGGCGGCCTCGGCCCGAGGGTAGAGCGACGGGTCGGCGTTCTCGCGGACCCGCTGGAGCAGGGCGAGCCCGAGTTCGAGCAGGGCGTCGCCGTTGTTCGGATCCTCGGCCACCGCTGCCTGGAGCGCCGCGATCCGGAGCGCCGTCGGCGATGAACCGGTCGTGGCCGGACCGCCGGTCTCCGACGGCAGGACGGCGGCGGGGACGGCGACGGGAGAGGCGACAGGGATCGGCGAGGCGGTCGAGGTCGGGGCCGCGCTCGCGGCGATCACGACCGGACCGGTCGCCGCGAGCTCACCCGGGCCTGAGCCGCAGCCGACCACGATGCACGACGCGAGGACGACGATGACAAGCGCTCGCAACGGCTCGATCCTGGGGTGGCGCATGCCCCGGATACGACGGGGATCCCCGGATAGATGAATCCGCGGAGTCATCCGGGCCGGGTCGATCCGCGTAGGAGCGATAGGATGCCGCCGATGGACCGAGCCCTGGCGATCGAACCCGCCCGACGTCGACGTCGCGGCCGGTTCGCCGCGGTCGGCGCGGCCATCGGGCTCGTCCTCCTGCTCCCTGCGATCGCGCTGGCCCATCCGCTCGGCAATTTCACGATCAACCACTACGCCGGGATCCGCGTCGAGCCGACCCGCGTGATCCTCGATGTCGTCATCGACCAGGCGGAGATCCCGACCTTCCAGGAGAAGCTCCGGATCGACACCGACGGGGACGGCTCCGTCTCGGACGACGAGATCGAGGCCGAGCGGCTGACCGCCTGTCCGATCCTCGCCGAGTCCCTGATCCTCGCGGTCGACGGGACGGTGCAGCCGCTGACACCCGTGGCCGCCGGGCTCAGCTTCCCACCCGGTGCGGCGGGGCTCGAGACGATGCGGCTCGCCTGCACGTATACCGCGACCCCGCCGCATGGCCTGGCGGCTGCGACGCAGGTGACCTTCCGCGACACATCGAATGGGGAGCGGCTGGGCTGGCGCGAGATCGTCGCCACCGGGAGCGGCGTGACGATCGATGCGGGCGACCTCCCGACCACCTCGCGGTCCGAGCGGCTGACCGCCTACCCGAAGGATCTCCTCACCCAGCCGCTCGACGTGCGCTCGGCCTCGTTCACGGTGTCGCCGGGTGGACCGGCCCTCGGACCGCTCGTCGTTCCGGACGCGGCACCGCTCCCCGGCGCGCCCGCGCTCTATCCGACCGCGACGGTCGCCTCGGGCGTGGAGGACGGACCGGCGGCCGGAGGCGGGTCGAGCGAGACCGGCCCGGGGGCCCCGGGAGCCGCACTCCCGGGCACGACCCCCGGCGTGACCTCCGGGGCGGAGGCCCCGGCCATCGAGGGCGCGGGCGCGGTCCCGGGCGGCGTCGGCGCGGAGGTCTCGGGCCTGCTCCAGACCCGCGACCTGACCCCGTTCGTCCTGCTCGGCTCCCTGCTGGCCGCGATGGCCCTCGGTGCCGGCCATGCGCTCACGCCCGGCCACGGCAAGACCCTGATGGGTGCCTACCTCGTCGGGACCCGGGGGACCGCCGTGCACGCGGTCGCGCTCGGGCTGAGCGTGACCGTGTCACACACGCTCGGCATCCTCGTTCTCGCGGCGATCGTCATCGCGATGCGCGACGTCTTCTCACCCGAGGCGTTCAATCGGCTCGCACCGATCGCATCCGGGCTCCTGGTCATCGGGATCGGCGGCTGGCTGCTGATCAGCCAGGTCCGGGCGCGCCGTGAGCGGGTCGTGACCGGTTCCGGTCCGAACGCGCATGCGCACGACCATGACCATGACCGTGCCGAGGCCCACGGCCATCCCCACGACCACGCCGAGGCCCACGACCACGGCGGCGGCCCTGAGGCCCAGGCTCACGGCCACGCCGACGAGCGCACCCCTTCCGTCCCGCTCACGACGGTCGATGGGATGCACAGCCACGGCGGGATCGCCCACAGCCATCTGCCGCCCGTCGGTTCGAGCGTCAGCTGGCGGAGCCTGTTCGTGCTCGGGCTGGCAGGCGGGATCATCCCGTCGACGAACGCCCTGATCATCCTCCTCGCGACCATCGCGACCGGCCGAGCCGTGTACGGTCTCGTCCTCGTGGTCGCGTTCGGCCTCGGCATGGCGGTCGTGCTCGGCGGTGTCGGTCTCGGGCTGGTCTTCGCCCGCGGTCGGATGGACTCGCTGCCCGTCTCGTCCAGCCTCGGTCGGGTCGCCGCCTATGCACCGATCATGGCCGGGGTGCTGGTCCTGTCGCTGGGGGTCTACCTGACGACTCAGGCCGTGGGCGTCGCGCCGAGCCTCTGACCGGGCGGACGTCGGGCGGTCGCGTGCGCTACGCTCACGCCCCATGCGCGACCTGACCGATCGAGCGCTGTCGACGGCCTCAATCCGAGGCGCGAGCTATGCCGACGTCCGGGTCGTCCGCCGCCTCGAGGAATCGATCGCGATCAAGACGGGTCGGGTGGAAGGCGTCGCCAGCGGCGAGACCGAGGGCTTCGGGATCCGCGTTCTCGTCGACGGTGCCTGGGGATTCGCCAGCTCGTATCGTCTCGAGGCCGCCGAGGTCGACCGGGTCGCGGCCGAGGCGGTCCGGATCGCCCACGCCAGCGCGACGGCCCTGCGCCACCGGGTCCAGCTCGACGACCGGCCGCCCGCCAACGGCACCTACGAGACGCCCCTCGTCGAGGACCCGTTCGCCGTGGCGCTCGAGACGAAGATCGCGGACCTGCTCGCCGCCGACCGCGCCGCCGCCTCGGTCCGGGGGATCGGCTACACCGAGTCCGCGTACGGCGCCCAACGCGAGTGGAAGACGTTCGCCTCGTCGGACGGGAGCTTCACCGAGCAGACCATCACGCACGTGGGTGCCGCGGTCGAGGCCAACGCGATCGCGGGCGACGAGCACCAACGTCGGAGCTACCCGGATGCGGGCGGTGGCTGGAGTGCCGGCGGCTACGAGGTCATCCGCGACCTCGACCTGGCCGGCACCGCCGAGGGCCTGGCCGAGGAGGCGGTCGAGCTGCTGACGGCGCCCCAGTGCCCGAGCGGCCGATTCACCGTCGTCCTCGATCCGTCGCAGCTGTACCTCCAGGTCCACGAGAGCTGCGGCCACCCGACGGAGCTCGATCGGGTCTTCGGGACCGAGGCGTCCTACGCCGGCACCAGCTTCCTGACCACCGACAAGCTCGACTCCGGGTTCCGCTATGGGTCCGACCTGATCGACATCGTCGCCGATGCGACCGCTCCCAACGGGATGGGGACGTTCGGATGGGATGACGAAGGCGTGGCCGCGCAGGCGGTGCCGCTGATCAAGGAGGGGATCTTCGTCGGGTACCTGTCCAGCCGCGAGACCGCGCCGCGGATCGGCCGGCGATCCGGGGGTGCGATGCGCGCCGACGGCTGGAACCGGATCCCGCTCATCCGGATGACCAACGTCAACCTCCTGCCGAAACCGGGGATGAGCCTCGACGAGATCGTCGCCGACACCGATGACGGGCTCTACCTGAGCTCGAACCGGAGCTGGTCGATCGACGACCGACGGCTGAACTTCCAGTTCGCAACCGAGGTCGCCCGGGAGATCAAGGGCGGCAAGCTCGGCCGGCTCTACAAGAACCCGACCTACACCGGGATCACCTACGAGTTCTGGCGCTCGTGCGACGCCGTGGGCGATGAGCGGAGTTACAAGATGCTCGGCACGCCGAACTGCGGAAAGGGCGAGCCCGGCCAGGGCGGACACGTCGGACACGCGGTCAGCGGCGCTCGCTTCCGGAACGTCCAGATCGGCGTCGGCAAGTGGTAGGTCGTCGTCGGTGACCGATCGCCGCGACGCAAGGGCCTGGCTCGAGGTCGCCCAGGAGGCCGTCCGCCTCGCCACGGCCGACGGGGCCGGCCAGGCCGAGGCGCTGATCACCGCCGACGACGCGGCGCTGACCCGGTTCGCGAACAGCGAGATCCATCAGAACGTCTCCGAGACCAATGTCCAGCTCAACCTGCGGTATGTCGTCGGCCGGCGGGTCGGGGTGGCCTCGACCGGTCGGCTCGATGGGAACGGGCTGCGGGCCGTGGCCGAGACCGCCGGTCGGATCGCCCGGAACGTCGAGGAGAACGACGAGTTCCAGTCGCTCCCGGAGCCGGGTGAGCCGATCGGGGAGCTGTCGGCGGCGTTCGCGACGGGGACCGCTGAGGCGACGCCTGAGCTTCGCGCGGAGGGGGCCCGTGCGGTGATCGCCGCGGCTGACGAGGTCGGCGTCACCGCGTACGGCTCATTCGCCACGACGACCGAGGCGATCGCACTCGCCAACTCGCTCGGGATCCGGGCGGCCGGGGAACGGACGACGTCCCAGCTGATCACCGTGTCGATGGGGCCGGACGGCGGGACCGGCTATGCCGAGGCCGCGGCGGTCGACGCGACGACCATCGACGCGGCGGGCCTCGGCCGAGAGGCCGCGGGCAAGGCCCGAGCGACGGCGAACGCGGTCGCCATCGAGCCGGGCGAATACCCCGTCGTCCTCGAGGAGTACGCGGTCGTCGATCTGCTCGACATGCTCGGCTACCTCGGTTTCAGCGCGCTGGCCGTCCAGGAGGGTCGCTCGTTCGCCGAGCCGGGCCGCCGCGTCGGGAGCGACCTGGTCGACATCTGGGACGACGGCGCGGACCCGAGCGGTCTGCCGATGGCCTTCGACTACGAGGGCGTCGCCAAGCGGCGTGTCTCGCTCATCGAGCACGGCGTCTGCCGCGATGTCGTGTACGACTCGCAGACGGCGGCCCGCGCCGGCGTCCGATCGACCGGCCACGGTCTCCCGGCGCCGAACCCGTACGGCCCATTCCCGCTGAACATGTTCCTCGGGACCGGGACGACATCGCGCGACGACCTGATCGGCGGTCTCGACCGCGGTCTCCTCGTGACGCGCTTCCACTACACCAACCCGGTCCACCCGAAGCTGGCGATCGTGACCGGGATGACGCGCGACGGCACCTTCCTGGTCGAGGGCGGCAGGATCGTCGGCCCGGTCAAGAACCTGCGGTACACCCAGAGCTACCTCGAGGCCCTGGCTGGGATCGAGGCGGTCGGCAGCGAACGCCGCTGCCTTCGCGGGTTCCTCGGCGGCGTGGTGACGCCCGCCGTGCGGATCGCCTCGTGGACGTTCACCGGGGGAACCGAGCACTAGCCGCCGGATGCCCGATCAGCCGTCGATCCGCCGCCGACTGGCCTGGCCGTTCGACGTCCCGACGCTGCGCCGCATCAAGCGGCTGTGGGTTCGCCACTCGATCGCCGAGGACGCCCGCGACATCGACGGTCTGATCGCCACGCTCGCGCCCGACTGCGTCTATGAGCTCCTCCCGACCGGGCAGCGGTGGGACGGCCATGCCGGCGCCCGGAGGTTCTACACGGAGCTCTTCGCTGCCTTCCCCGACAACGCCTTCGCGCTGACCGACATCGTCATCGGCCCGCAGGGCGTGTTCGAGGTCGCCACCTTGACCGGGACCAATCTCGGACCGTGGGCCGGCGCCCCGCCGAGCGGTCTGCCGCTGCGTCTCCGGATCCTGATCCACTTCCCGTGGGACCCCGCCGCGGGGTTGTTCGGCGGCGAGCGGATCTACTTCGACCGGGGGGAACTGGCGACGACCGAGTGACGCTCCGATCTCGCCGTCGCGGGCTGCGAAACCTCTAGCGGAATCCGACGATTCGCGTCATCGTATAGGGGTGATCCAGGACGTCGGTTCGTACCTCGGCAACATCGACATCGGCCTCGCCCTCGTCGTGACGGTGGTCGGCGCCGGGCTCGCGATCCTCGGCCTGTGGTTCCTCGAATCGGTCGCCGACGACGTGCTGGGCGTGCTCCCCCGGATCGGCGCTCGACTGGGGCGGATGGTCGATCCGCGCGAACCGCCGGGTCCGTCGTGGGTCTGTCTCGACTGTCGCTCGCTCAACGAGTCGACGACTATCTGGTGCTACCGGGGCTGCGGTTCGCGATTGCGCCACCGCGACGGCTTCACCGATCCGACGCTGCTGGATCCGACGGCCGACGGGGACTGACTCGCGGCGCTCCCGCTCGCGGGATCCATCACCACTCGACGAGCTTCCAGATCTCCGGCTCGAGCTCGCCGGGGCGACCGCCGATCTCGGCGAACAGCGCGACCGCGCGCTTGAGATGCGCCATCGCCTCATCGCCCCGACCCGTGGCCTGGAGCAGGTCGGCCAGGTTGTTCTCGAGGGCGGCCTGACGATGGCGGTCTCCCTGGAGCTCGCACCGGGCGAGCGCGTCGCGGGTCAGCGCCATGGCCCGCTCGCGGTCGCCCTCGTCGGCCGAGATGAGCGCGAGGGTGTTGAGCGCCGCCACGCGGAGACCCGGGTCGATGGTGGCCTCGGGCCCGGGCGCGGCCTCGACCCGGTCGATCGCCGCGATCGCGCGCTCGAGGTGGAGCCGGGCGCCGCCGAGATCGCCCCGGGACCGGGCCACGATCCCGAGCCGGTCCTCCGCCTGCGCCTCCCCGGCCCCGTCATCCGCCGCCAGCGCGACCGATCGCGCCTCCTCCGCAAAGGACTCGGCCCCGTCGAGGTCGCCGCTCCGTTGGGCGACCGCGCTCCGGTCGGCCAGGATGCGCGAGCGGACGATGGGATCCCCGCCCGGCCCGACGGCACCCAGGGCCGCCATGAGATGGCTCTCGGCCCGCGGCCAGTCGCCGCGGCGGGCAAGGACGAGGCCGAGCCGCTGGTCGATCGCGGCCTCGCGCTCCGGGCCGGCTAGCGCCGCGGCGGTCTCCAGGTGGGCCAGCGCGCCGTCGTAGTCGCCAAGAAGCGTCAGCACGTCGCCGAGGGCTTCGTGGATCTCGGCGACGGCGGGATGGCCGAGCGCCAGCGCCGCCTCGAGGTGTTGGCGCGCCTCGGCGTTCGCGAAGATGGATCGTGCCTGGTCGCCGGCCCTCCGGTGGGCGTCGGCGGCCTGGACAGTGCGTCCGGCCAGCGTCTCGTGGTTCGCGATGAGCGCCCAGCGGTCCACGCCGGTCCCCACCCCGGCCCCCCGCTGGGTGAGCGCCTCGGCGACGCGGGCGTGGAGGAGCCGGCGGCGGGCGAGGCTCAGCCGGTCGTAGGCGACGTCGCGCAGGCGGCCGTGGGTGAAGTCGTATCGGACATCCGATGCCTCACCGGCGTCGACCTCCCGGACCAGCCCGCGCGCGATGAGCTCGTCGAGGCCGTCGACGGTCTCCTCGTCGGTCCGCCCGCTGGCCGACCTGACCGTCTCCAGGTCGAACGACCGGCCGATGACCGCCGCCGCGGCGAGGACCTGCGCGGCGACCTGTCCGGTCGCCTCGATCCGGGCAGTGAGGAGGGCGAGCACGCCGCTGGGTATCCGCTCATCCGATGGGACGGGGGTCGCCAGGGCCGCCACCACATAGAGCGGCAACCCCTCGGAGCGCTCGAACAGCCGGTCGACCAGCTCCGGGTCGACCCCGGGACCCAGCGTCGCACCAGCGAGCGCGGCGACATCGTCGCGGCGTAACCGGTCGAGCCGGACGCCCACGAGCCTGCCGTCCAGCTCGGGGATGTCGACGATCCGGTGACGTTCGACAGGGGGCATCTCCTCGGTCCGCCAGGCGACCAGGATCCCCAACGGGCGGCCGTCGAGCCGACGGCCCAGGTAGCCGACGAGCTCTGTCGTCGATGCGTCCGCCCATCCCAGGTCGTCGATCCAGATCATGCCCGGCCTCGGCCCGTCGGTGAGCGCGAGCAGCACGTCGATCAACGCCTCGAACAGGCGAACCTGACCGTTCGGGTCGAGCAGCGCCGCGACCGTCGGGTCCGCGACGACATCGGGCAACGGAAGGAGTCGAGCGACCTCTGCCAGCGACTCGGGCCGGACCCTCGCCAGCCGAGCGGTTCCATCCGCGGTCGCCAGCCCGGCTCTGATCAGCTCGGCGATCGGGGCCAGCGCGATCCCGTGTTCACCCGGGTAGGCCCGACCCTCCAGGACGACCGCGCCATGCGCACGGACGACCGACGCCAGGGCGTCGCCGAGGCGGGTCTTGCCGATCCCCGGCTCGCCTTCGATGACGAGGAGTCGACCGTCAGGTCCGATCGCGTCATATCCCGCCATGAGTTCCGCCAGCGCTTCGACCCGGCCGATCAACGGAGCCGAAGGTGCGCCATCCGCGGCACGGCGACGCCGGCCATCGTCGGTGCGGCGGCGCCTCGGGCCCGACATCGGGCGGTCGACAAGACTGGACGCGGAGGCTGCGAACCCGCCGGAGCGGATCGCCTCGGCCACGGCCGTCGTCTCGGCGAGCGGTCCGACGCCGAGCTCTCGATCAAGGATCCGGACGCATTCGCGGTACTGCTGGAGCGCGGCGGCCGGCTCGCCGGCACGAGCGAGCTCGGTCATCAGCAGACGGTGGGCGGGTTCGTGGAGCGGGTCGAGCTCGAGCCAGCGCCGCGACGCGACGATCGCCGCCGAGGGAGCGCCGGCGGAGGCTCGACCTCGGGCCAAGCGTTCGAGCGCGCCGGTCAGCTCGCGCCGATACGACTCGGCCTCGCTGAGCTGCCACTCGTCGAAGGTCTCGCTGTCGCGCAGCGAGAACCCCGCCATGAACTCGCCTCGATCGAGGGCCGCCGCACCATCGAGCAGCGCAAGGCAGCCTGGACACGCAGCGTCCGCCGGGTCCCCATGCGCGCGGACCTCGGCAAGAGCCCGTCGGAACGACGCGAGATCGACGTCGAGGGCCCCTGGCTCGAGTGCGACCGAGGTCCGATCGATCTCGAGGCCCACGCCGCCGAGTCCACCGTTGAGGACCGACAACGTCCGCCGCAGCGCCCCGCGGGCCTCATCCTCGCCGGACTCGGGCCAGAGCAGCGCCGCGAGCGACTCGCGGCTCGCCGGGCGCTCCGTGACGGCGAGGTAGGCCAGGAGGGCGACCGCCTTCCGGGTGTCCACCGCCAGCGGGACGTCGTCGACCTCGATCCGCACGGGACCCAGCAGGCGGATCCGAAGCGTGGAGGGCATGGCGATACGGTACTGCGGCGATCACCCATCTCGTAACGTTCTCCGAACGACGGCCAGCCAGACTGCCGGGATCAACGCCTGAGGAGGCCTGCCCGACACGTGCCGACGACCGCGCGCCGCTCGACGATGATCGCCACCGCGCTCTGGCTCGCCACGATGGCTCTCTGCGTCGTGTCGGTGACCCTGCTCCTGTCGACGCGCTGGGTGGTCGTCCCGGAGTCATGGGGATTCCGCGGCGCCTCGATCTTCGTCGGGGCGACGTTCGGGTCGGTCGGCGCGGTCGTCGCCCGGCGGCGTCCCGACAACTCGATCGGTTGGCTGTTCTGCGCGATCGGGATCCTGTTCGCGATCCAGGCGTTCGTCGTCGAATACACGATCACGGGCATCCTGGCGACACCCGGCCAGCTGCCGTATGCGACCCAGATCGGCTGGATCCTCACCTGGATCTGGGTCATCCCGTCCGGCCTTGCGCTGATCTACCTTCCGCTCCTGTTCCCGACGGGACGGCTCCTGTCCCGCCGCTGGCGACCGGTCGCCTGGCTGGGTGCATTGAGCCTGGCGGCATCGGCGGCCATCGTGTCGATCGCTCCCGGGCCGATCGACCAGGCGACGTATCTCGACAACCCGCTCGGATCGACGACGATGACGACCAGCGACTTCATCCCCGTGATCGCGCCGGCGTTCATCGGCTTCGGGTTGGCGATCCTCCTCGCGCTCGCGTCGATGATCCGACGGTTCACGACGTCCACCGGCGAGGCGCGCCTCCAGATCAAGTGGTTCGCGTTCGCCGTCGCCGTGGCGGGCGCCCTCGACGTCCTGTACTACGCGGCCTTCCTCGTGGCGACCCCACCGACGATCGTGAAGGTGCTCGAGATCCTGGTCGTGATCGGGCTGCTGAGCCTCCCCGTCACTGCCGGCCTCGCCATCCTTCGCTACCGGCTGTACGACATCGACCGGATCATCAGCCGGACGATCGCCTACGCCGTCGTGTCCGGCGTCCTGATCGCCACGTTCGTCGGCGCGATCCTTGCGTTCCAGGCGATCCTGTCGCCCGTGACCCGGAGCAACACGCTCGCGGTCGCCGCCTCGACCCTCGTCGTCGCGGCGCTCTTCCAGCCGCTCCGCCGCCGGGTCCAGGTGCTGGTCGATCGACGCTTCCATCGCGCCCGCTACGATGCCGAGCGGACCACCTCCGCCTTCTCGGAGCGGCTCCGCGACCAGGTCGACCTGGCGGCCGTCCGGACGGACCTGATGACGGCGGTCGCGACCAGCCTCCGACCGAGCAGCTCTGCGCTCTGGCTGCGGGACACCAGCGAGCCGAGCGAATGAGCACGGCCGCCAAGGCAACAGGCACGAGGGGAGAGCGGATGACGGGGTGGCGAGCCGCCCTGATCTGGCTCGTGGTCGCGGTCGACCTCACGGTGGCGCTCGGGCGCTACGTCGGGGCTCCGCTCACGCCGGACATGCCACCGAGTGCGTTCGTCCTGTTCCTCGTGATGATGTCGTCGTTCGGGCTCGTCGGGGCGCTCATCGTCACGCGTCGCAGGCACAACCCGGTCGGCTGGATCCTGTGGGTGGCCGCGACCCTCCTGGCCCTGTCGATGGCCAGCGACTTCGCCGCCTACCACGCGATGAACGACCCGGTCGCACCGCCGTGGGCGGTGCCGGTCGCCTGGCTCGGGTCCTTCCTGTTCGTTCCGACGATCGGCATGGTCCTGGTGTTCGTGCCGCTGTTGTTTCCCGACGGCCACCTCCTGTCACCTCGCTGGCGGTGGGTCGTCGCCTTCTCGGCGATCGCTATCGTCGTGTCGGCGCTCCCGAGCATGTTCTCGCCTGGCCCGCTGTCGAACGCCCATGGGGTGGACAATCCGGTCGGGATCCCCGGGTTCGAGCGGCTGGTCCCCATCCTGAACGCGGCCAACGTGCTGATGGTCGCCGTCGCGTTCCCCCTGGCGATCGCGGCCGCCGTCCTCCGGTATCGGCGGGGTTCATCGATCGAGCGTCAGCAGGTCAAGTGGTTCGCGGCGGCCGTCGGTTTGACCGGCGTGTGCTTCGGTCTCGCCGTGCTGGTCCCGGAGGGTCCGGTGGCCGAGTTCGGCTGGATCGTCGGATTGGTCGGGATGACCACTGTGCCGATCGCGATCGGCATCGCGATCCTGCGCTACCGCCTGTATGACATCGACCGGATCATCAGTCGGACGATCGGCTACCTGATCGTGACCGGGATCCTCGCCGTCGTGTTCGTCGGAGCGGTCCTGCTGCTCGGCGCGATCCTCGCTCCCCAGTTCGGGGAGAACCCGATCGCCGTGGCGGTTTCCACGTTGATCGTGGCGGCGCTCTTCCAACCGCTCCGTCGACGGGTGCAGTCGGTGGTGGATCGGCGGTTCAACCGCGCTCGGTACGACGCCGAGCGGATGACCACCGCCTTCGCGGCAACGCTGCGCAACGAAGTCGACCTTGGCGCGGTCGCGACCCACCTCCTCGCGACCGTCGACGCCGGCTTGGAGCCCACCATCTCCAACGTCTGGATCCGTCCGGGAGCCACATTGTGAGGCCAACCACCGCTCGCCGGACGAGACGTGTCGCCCTGACCTCGGCAGGCGCGTCGGTCCTGCTGACATTGGCGGGAGTCGTCCTCCTGTGGCTCAACGGCCAGCCGATCATCTCCGGGTTCCGACCCCACCTCGTGCTCGTCGGGACCCTGTTCGCGGCGATCGGTGGGTTGATCGCCGCCCGGCTGCCCACGAACCGACTCGGCTGGGTCATGTCGCTCGGGTCGCTCTTCTGGGCGATGTCCCTGTTCGGCGAGCAGTACGCCTGGTTCGCGACGTTCACGAGGCCGGGGCTGCCCGCGGCGTCTCTCGCCGCCTGGGTCCAGGCGTGGATCTGGATCCCTGGCAATGCCCTCCTGATGACCGGCCTGCCACTCCTGTTCCCCGACGGTCGACTGCCCTCTCCGCGATGGCAGCCGATCGCCGCGGTGGTCGTCGCCGGGGCCACGATCATGACGGTCTCGCAGGCGATCGGGCTGTGGGGCGAGAGCGCCGCGCAGATCCTCACCGGGAGCACGGACGTGAGCGCCATGCCGGGCACGATCGGCTACGCCGCGAGCGTGGGCCAGCTCATCCTGTTCATCGTCGGACCCGTCGCCGCGGTGGCCGCCTTGGTCGTTCGATCGAGAAGGTCGGTCGGCATGGAGCGCGAGCAGATGCGCTGGTTCACCTATGCCGTCGTCATCACCGTGGTGACGGTCATCGCCGACGCCGCTGTCCTACCCACCGCGGGCGTGACGACCACGGCGCTGACCAGCATCGTCGGTTTCGTTCTCATCCCGCTCGCGATGGGCGTCGCCATCCTGCGCTACCGCCTCTATGACATCGACCGGATCATCAGTCGGACGATCGGCTACCTGATCGTGACCGGGATCCTCGCCGTCGTGTTCGTCGGGGCGGTCCTGCTGTTCGGCGCGGTGCTCGCCCCGTTGTTCGGCGAGAACCCGGTCGCCGTCGCGGCGTCCACGCTCATCGTGGCCGCGCTGTTCCAGCCGCTCCGGGTCCGCGTCCAGCGGGTCGTCGACCGACGCTTCTACCGGGCGCGCTACGACGCGCAGCGGACGTCCGACGCGTTCGCGTCACGGTTGCGCGACGAAGTCGACCTGGCGACCCTCGACGCCGACCTGGCCGCGGTCGTGCGCCGGACGCTGGCACCGGCGAGCCTCGGCCTGTGGCTCCACGCGAAGGAGGGAAGCGAGTGAACCCGGAACGACCGAGGCCGGCGGACCGATGGTCGAGGCGACCGTCAGCGTGGATCGCGATCGGGCTCCTGGTCGCGTCGCTGGCGATGATCGCGTTCAACCTTGCCTCGCTGATCCTGCCCGGCAGCTCGGCTCTGCCGAATCGACCCGACCTGATCTCCTTCCTCGCCGTGGCCTCTACCTTCGTCGCGCTTCCGACGGTCGGAGCGATCCTGGCCATCCTTCGCCCGCGCAACCCGATCGGATGGCTGTTCCTGGTGAGCGGTGCGGGGATCGTCTTCGGCATCTTCAGTGGGGAATACGTCGGACGGGCGATCTTCGTCGGGGCGAACCTGCCGGGGGTCAACCTCGTCGATTGGGTGGGTTCGTGGGTTCAGGTGGTGGCCATCGCCCTGATGGTGATCTGGGTCCCGCTGCTCTTCCCTGATGGGCACCTGCCCGGACCGCGATGGCGACCGGTCGCGTGGGTTGCTGCGGCGAGCATGGTGGTCTCTGCGGTCGTGTCAGCCGTGGCGACGGGAAGCTCCTACAGCGGCCTGTTACCGAATCCGATCCCGATCGGAGGGTCGATCGGGGAGGCGCTGACCGCCGTCAGCAACGCCACGCTCCCGCTCGTGGTGGTGCTCGGGATCCTTTCGCTCGCGTCGCTCGTGGTGCGGTTCCGACGCTCACGGGACGTCGAGCGGCAGCAGCTGAAATGGTTCCTCTTCGCCGTGGTGTTCCTGGTCGTGGCCATCGTCTTGGCGTTCACGACGCAGAACAACGCAGCCTGGTACGCGTTGATGGTTGGCCTGACCCTGCTCCCGGTCGCCGCCGGCGTCGCGGTCCTGCGCTACCGCCTCTACGACATCGACCGGATCATCAGCCGAAGCCTGTCGTATGCGACCGTCACGGCGGTCCTGGCCGTCGTGTTCGTCGGCGGGATCCTCCTGTTCCAGACGCTCCTGTCGCCGATGCTCCGCGGGAACGCGGTGGCGGTCGCGGCGTCGACGCTCGTCGTTGCGGCCCTCTTCCAGCCGCTGCGCCGACGCGTCCAGACGCGGGTCGACCGGCGCTTCAACCGCGCTCGCTATGACGCCGAGCGGACGGTCGCGGCGTTCTCCGTGCGACTCCGCGACGATGTCGACCTCGAGAGCCTGCGCAGGGACGTCAATGGCGTGGTCGAGCAGACCGTCGCGCCCGCATCGATCTCGCTCTGGATGCGGTCCGGTGACCCTGGAACGTGACGAAGATCGCCCGTCGACTCGGTTCGTAACGGATTCTGGACGCTGGAGGCGTAGAACTCGCTCATGACATTCATCGAATCGATCCGCCGAACGGTCGGTCGGGGCGCGAAGACCGTCGAACCCGACGCCGAGCCGACGGTCACGGCGGTCCCCGCCGCCAGCCAGACCGCGCCCGGCCCGGCGGTCGACATCGCGCCGACCGACCCGCTGTTCGCCTACCTCCAGGCGGCACCCGGCGTGGTCGACGCCGAGCGGCTCGAGCTCGAGTCTGCCGCCCTCGCGGAGCTCCGCGCGGGCGGGGTGAAGGTCATCGTCCCGCTGGTCACCCAGGGCGAGCTGATCGGGGCGCTGTACCTCGGGCCTCGACTCTCGGACCAGGACTACAGCACCGATGACCGGAAGCTCCTGTCGACGCTCGCCGCCCAGGCGGCGCCGGCCATCCGGGTCGCCCAGCTCGTCCGTGAGCAGGCGGTCGAGATCCAGGCCCGCGAGCGGCTCGAGCAGGAGATGCGGGTCGCGACGCTGATCCAGCAGCAGTTCCTGCCGCGGGAGCTGCCCCAGCTCCATGACTGGCAGGTGGCCGCCTACTACGGTCCCGCGCGTGCGGTCGGCGGCGACTTCTACGACTTCATCCCGCTGCCGGACGGTCGGATCGGGATCGTCGTCGGCGACGTCACCGACAAGGGCGTGCCGGCCGCGCTGATCATGGCCCGGACCCAGTCCGTGCTGCGCGGCGAGGCGCCACGACTGCAGTCGCCGGCGAAGGTCCTCGAGCGGGCGAACGAGATCCTCCTGCCCGAGATGCCGGCGCGGATGTTCGTGACCTGCCTGTACATGATCCTCGAGCCGGAGACCGGTCGGGTCGTGTATGCCAACGCCGGCCACAACCTGCCCTACGTGCGCACCGCGGACGAGGTCATCGAGCTGCGGGCGACCGGGATGCCGCTTGGGCTCCTGCCCGGGATGGACTACCCGGAACACGAGGCCGTCCTCGCCCCGGGCCAAAGCGTCCTGCTCTACAGCGACGGGCTCGTCGAGGCGCACGATCCCGCCGGCGACATGTTCGGCTTCCCCCGGCTCAAGGAGCTCATGGCGGTCGAACGGCCGGGCAGCGACCTGATCGATCACCTGCTCGACGAGCTCCACGGGTTCGTCGGTCGGGGCTGGGACCAGGAGGACGACATCACCCTCGTCGCCCTCCAGCGGACCGGCGGCCGAGAGGTCGCACTGGCCGATCATGACCCGGAGCACGCTGGTGAACGGGTCCTGCTGAAGGTCTCCCTGCCGGGAGCCGCCGGCAACGAACGCCTCGCGATGGACCGGGTGGCCGAGGCGATCGAGCCGCTCGGGCTCGAGCCGGCCCGCTTCGAGCGCCTCAAGACGGCGGTCAGCGAGGCGGCGATGAACGCCATCGAGTACGGCAGCCAGAACGACCCTGCCATCCCCGTCGAGATCGAGGCGGTCGTCGTCGACGACGACCTCGTCGTCCGGATCTCCGATCAGGGGCTCGGCGGCCCGATGGGCGAGGCCGAGGAACCCGACATCGACAAGAAGCTGGCCGGCGAGCAGAAGCCGCGCGGCTGGGGCCTGTTCCTCATCAAGCACATGGTGGACGCGATGGAGGTGACCACCCACGGTACCGGTCAGACGGTGTCGCTGATCCTCCACCTGAAAGGAGTCGACGATGGCAGCCAGTCCGTTCAGGGCTGAGGTCCGTTCGACCGCCGACCTGGCCACGATCGTCCTGCACGGCGACATCAGCGTCGCGGCCGAAGCCGACCTCAACGCCGCCTATGCGACCGTCGCGGCGGCCGGCGCAGGCACCGTCCTGCTCGACTTCAGCGACACCGAGTACATCAACAGCACCGGCATCGCGCTCATCGTGCGGCTGCTGGCCGACGCCCGTCGGGACCGGCGCGAGGTGCGCGCGTGCGGACTGAGCCCGCACTACGTCGAAATCTTCCAGATCACCCGGTTGTCCGACTACATGCGCATCTACGACGACGCCGCGAGTGCGGGCGACGTCGGGACGTTGACAGCCACAGGAGGGCAGGCATGACCACCGGGACGACGTCCGTCGAGGTCCGGCGACTCTCGCCGGCCGCGGCCGTGATCGAGGTCCACGGCGACATCACCGCGGCCAGCGAGCCGCTGCTCGCCGAGGCCTACACCCGAGCGAGCGACGACGGTGCGAAGGCCGTCGTGCTCGATTTCGCCGGCCTCGACTACATGAACAGCGGTGGGATCGGCCTGCTCGTGACGTTGCTGGTCCGCTCCCAGCGCCAGGGCCAACGGCTCATGGCGGTCGGCCTCAACGACCACTACCGCCAGATCCTGTCCCTGACCCGCCTCGATGAGGCGATCGGGATCTACGACAGCGAGGCGGCCGCACTGTCCGCCGCCGGCGCCTGAAGGACGAAGGACCCACGATGACCGACATCGAGACCCAGACTGTCGAGACCGACGAGCCCGAGCATCCGTCCGACGGCGGATCCCAGGCCAGTGCGGGTGACGCGGAGCCGCGTCCCCGGTCGAGCGAGGCCAACTGGTCGAAGCCGGTCGACCGCCTGGCGCTCGGCGCCGTCCCGTCGAGCGCGATGAACCTCAACGTGGAGGGCCGTCGGCTGGTCGGGCCGGTCCAGGGGTTCGGTCAGCTGTGGCAGAAGCGCTACCGGGTCCGGCTCGACGGGGCGGACGTGACGCCCGAGCAGGTGATCAGCACCTGGAAGGAGGAGTTCGGCTCGTTCTGGCCGAAAGGCAACAGCTTCTACGGCCCGATCACCGGGATCGCCCCGGGCGAGGTCGCCCTCCTCAACCTCGCCGCCCCGGGCCATCAGACGCTGTCGACCGGGGTCATGGTGATCTACGCCGACGACGAATCGTTCACGTTCATGACCCCCGAAGGGCACATGTTCGCCGCGTGGATCACCTTCAGCTCGTACCGCGACGGGCCGACCACGGTGGTCCAGATCGAGGTCCTGCTGCGCTCGAACGATCCGTTCTACGAGGTCTCGATGGGCCTGTTCGGCCATCGCCAGGAGAACGCCTTCTGGTCGGCCACCTTGCACAACCTCGCAGCACGGTTCGGGGTCGATGCGTCGGCCACCCTCGACCAGACCTGCGTCGACCGCAAGCGTCAGTGGAAGAATGCCGGGAACGTCCGCCACAACGCGGCGATCCGCTCGGCCGTGTGGACCGTTACGCACCCGCGCCACTGGTTCCACCGCAGCGGCGAGGCGTGATCGCCCACGGCCGGTCACCATGGGCGCATGACATCTGAGGCACCCGACGCGATCGTCGTCGGGTCCGGCCCGAACGGGCTGGCGGCGGCGATCACCCTGGCTCGTGCGGGTCGCTCCGTCGTCGTCTACGAGGGGCACCCGACCGTCGGCGGAGGGATGCGCAGCGCCGAGCTGACGCTCCCGGGGTTCGTCCACGACATCTGCTCGACCGTCCAGGGCACATCGGTGGCGTCGCCGTTCTTCCGCGACCTGGACCTCGGGCGGTTCGGGCTCGACCTGATCGACCCACCGGCCCCCCTGGCGCACCCGCTCGACGGGGGTCGTGCGGCGATCCTCGAGCGGTCGGTCTCAACCACGGCGGCGGGGCTGGGGGTCGACGGCGCGGCCTATCGCCGCCTGATGGGCCCGCTCGTCCGCGACGCCGACAAGATCATGGACCTCGTCCTCGGGCCGATCTTCCGGATCCCCCGTCACCCGCTGGCCGCGGCACGATTCGGCCGCCTCGCGCGCCGCTCCGCGATCGGCCTGCTGCGCGGGCGCTTCCGCGGTGACGAGGCGCAGGCCCTCCTGGCCGGCGTGAGTGCCCACTCGATGCTCCGTCTCGAGCGTCCGCTGACGGCGTCGTTCGGGCTCGCGCTAGCGCTCACCGCGCATGCCTACGGCTGGCCGATCGTGCGCGGCGGCACGCAGCACCTCGCGGACGCACTCGCCGCCGAGCTCCGGTCGCTGGGTGGCGAGATCGTGACCGACCACCCCGTCGGCTCGCTGGCGGATCTCCCGCCAGCCCGTGCCGTCCTGTTCGACACGACGCCGAGGGCGCTGGCCCGGATCGCCGGCGATCGGCTCCCCGACGGCTATCGACGCCGGCTCGAAGGCTTCCGCTACGGGCCCGGCATCGTCAAGGTCGACTGGGCGCTGAGCGCGCCGATCCCATGGCAGGCCGACGGCGTCGAGCGCGCCGGCACCGTCCACGTGGGCGGGACGATGGAGGAGATCCGGGCGGCCGAGGCGGACGTGAGCAGCGGCCGCCATCCGGAGCGGCCGTTCGTCCTCGTCGTCCAGCCGAGTCGATTCGACCCGACCCGGGCACCCGACGGCGGTCACACCGGGTGGGCGTACTGCCACGTCCCGAGCGGCTCGACCTTCGACATGACCGAACGGATCGAGGCGCAGATCGAGCGCTTCGCGCCGGGGTTCGGCGACACCATCCTCGCCCGCTCGGTCCGCCTGCCGGTGGACATCGAGGCGTACAACCCGAACTACATCGGCGGCGACATCAACGGCGGCATCCAGGATCTCCGCCAGCTGTTCACTCGGCCTGTCGCCCGGCTCGACCCGTACGGGACCCCGACCCGCGGGATCTACCTGTGCTCGTCGTCGACGCCGCCCGGCGGCGGGGTCCACGGCATGTGCGGGGTATGGGCCGCTCGGTCGGCGCTCCGCCACGAGTTCGCGGGGCGCGACTGACGGCGGCGTGAAGTCTCGCGTCTGGTCTGGGTTACCGGACGCACCCCCGCCGGGTCCGACCCTTGGCGGTACTGTTCTCGGCGATGAACTCCCCCGACGACGCCGCGATCCGACGCCAGCGGCCCGAGGACGCCGCCGCCCTGCGCGATGTGATCGGCCGTGCGTTCGAGGCGGATCCTGAGGTTGTCGCCCTGGAGGAGACGCTGGCGCGGCGCTCCGACAGCACCGGCTACGTCGCCCTCGTCGATGACCGGGTGGTCGGGCACGTCCGGCTCACGCGAGGCTGGATCGACGCTGAGGCGCGCCTGGTCGAGGTGCTCGTCCTAAGCCCCCTGTCGGTCGCGCCGGAGTGGCAGAGCCGGGGGCTCGGCCGGGCGCTCGTCGCCCACGCCGTGGCCGAGGCGAAGCGCAACGGCGTCCCGGCGGTCTTTCTGGAAGGCGACCCCGCCTACTACGGGCGGCTCGGCTGGAGACCCGCCTCCGAGCTGGGCGTGACGCCGCCGTCCGCCCGGATCCCCATACCTGCCTGCCAGGCCGTGGAGCTCCCCGGGTGGGAGCCCTGGATGCGCGGGGCGCTCGTCTACGCGGACACGTTCTGGGCGCTCGACTGCGTCGGCCTTCGGGGCGACCGGCTCGCTCGTGCCCGCGCGAGCCTGGGAGACGGCGCGGCCAGCAGCTCGAGCAGCCAGCGCGGGACGCACCGGTAGGACCGACCTGCCGGCCCGCCTACGCCACAGGGCCACCAGGCGCGAGACCTCGGGCGTTCAGTCAGGCCTGGGTCACGCAGAACTCGTTCCCGGCCGGATCGGCCATGACCGTCCAGCGCATCGATGGACCCTCGTCGACCTCGCGGACCAGCGTTGCGCCGAGCCCGACGAGCCGGGCGACCTCAGCGGCGCGGTCGGGGGTCTCGTAGTCGACGTGGGCGCGGTTCTTGACGACCTTCGCCTCGGGGACGCGCTGGAAGATCAGGGCCAGACCGCGCTTCGGATCGTCGGGCGGCGGCTTCAGCCCCGCGAACTGGCCGAACGGCTCGAACCAGGTCACATAGCCCAGGGCGGCCGACCAGAACGCGATGAGCGACTCGGTCTCCGCGCAGTCGAGGACGACGGCGTGCATCGACAGGCGAGGCAGCTCGGCCGGTCCCATGTTCAGCGCCAGCTGGCCCGCGCCTGGTCGGGGTAGAGCCGCACGCGACGATACGGCTCGCGACCGCGCGAGCGCGACACGAGGTTCGCCCGCTCGGCCATCTGGTGCTGGAGCCTGCGGACGTAGGCGTTCTGCGGGCTCAGCTCCACGGCCTCGGACGCGCGCATGACCAGGTCGATCGCCTCTTCGGTCTCGCGGAGCGCGGCCTCGCGCGGATCCACCTCGAGGGAGAAGATCGAGGTCAGGCTGGCCTCCATCTGGGGGATCGTGTTGCTCTTGAGGACGTAGATGGGCATGGCCCGATCCTCGGCCTCGCGGAGCATCGGCGTCTTCTGACGGTATTCGCTGCGGAGGGTCATCACCACGTCGGCTTCGTCGACGTCGCGGGCGACGACGACCGGCAGCTGGAGCTCGCGGACCGCCTGCTCGAGCCGCTTCCGACTGACCCCGTGGGGCAGGACCCGAAGGGTCGGCAGCGCGCCGGCGCCTTCGACCCGGAGGACGGCTCCGTCGTCACCGGGCTCCACCGTGGCCCCACCGTCATCGGCGAGGGCGGCAGGGTCCTCGGCGTCCGCGGGCTCTACGTCGAGATCGAGCGCGTTGACCGGCCCCGTGCCTTCGTCCGCCTTGAGGTCGACGATCGCCCGGGCGGCCTGTTCGCGCCACGCCTGCTGGCGCTGCCATTCGCGGGCGTCCCGGGCCCGCGGCTCGACCGGCGGTGCATCGCCGCGCTCGAGCGGCCCGCGATCGGCGATCTCACCGGCCACGAACGGAAGGTCGGCCGCGCTGGGACCGGAACGGGTCCGGCTGGCCGACCCCGACGGCGGGACGGCGAATCGCTCACCCGGCAGCGTCCCCAGGGCTCCCTCGGAGGCCCCGGGGTCGACTATCCGGCCGCGCGGGCCGGTCTCCCGCGCGGATCCTCCCCGCGTCTGACGCCAGCCGCCGCTCGCACCGGGTCGATAGCCCGCGCGGTACCCGGGGCCGGCCGGCGATCCTGCGCCACCCGGGCCCGCGTCGCGGTAACCGCCGCCACGATACGGCCCGTCGCCGCGCCAACCGGGCTCCATCCGCCACGGCGAGCCGGTCCCGACCAGGCCGGCGAAGCGCTCCGCCCCGAGCTGCTCGCGCGGCGACGGTCGCGGCCTCGCCTGTGAGCGGTGGACGCCCTCCTCGTCCCGCCAGCGCAGCTCGGGCGCGACCGGATCGCCGCGCAGCATCGCGTCGACGGTATCGGCGACGTCGCTGTGGACCATGACCCGCTCGCGGTCCTGGATCTCGATGATCACGTCGAACGTCGGCGGCGCCTTGCGCTCGAGGACGCTCTTCTGGGTCCGGCGGCGGCGAGCCTCCTCGTCGCCGAGGGTCACGCTCTGGATCCCGCCGATGAGGTCCGACAGGGTCGGGTTGAGCATCAGGTTGTCGAGGTTGTTGCCGTGGGCGGTGCCGATCAGCTGGACGCCGCGTTCGGCGATCGTCCGGGCCGCCGCGGCCTCGAGCTCCGTCCCGATCTCGTCGATGACGATGACCTGCGGCATGTGGTTCTCGACCG
This sequence comes from Chloroflexota bacterium, assembly GCA_017881905.1. Classification (GTDB taxonomy): domain Bacteria; phylum Chloroflexota; class Limnocylindria; order Limnocylindrales; family CSP1-4; genus Chersky-267. The sequence continues at coordinate 9,515 of JADGQI010000002.1, read as the reverse complement.
CCTCGATCATCACCTCGTGCTGGAGCGACGGTGTCCGGACCTGCATCCGCCGGGCCTTGCCGATCGCGGGATGGGGGATGTCGCCGTCGCCGGCGATCTCGTTGCTCGTGTCGACCACGACGACACGCTTGCCCATGTCGTCGGCGAGGACCCGAGCGGCCTCACGGAGCATGGTGGTCTTGCCGATCCCCGGCCGCCCCATGATCAGGATGGACTTCCCGGTCTCGACGAAGTCGTCGATGATCTCGATCGTCCCGTAGACGGCCCGGCCGATCCGGCAGGTCAGCCCGACGATCTTCCCGCTCCGGTTGCGGATGGCGCTGATCCGGTGGAGGGTCCGCCCGATCCCCGCCCGGTTGTCGTCGCCGAACGTGCCGATATTCTCGACGACATAAGCGATGTCGGACTCGTCGATCTCCCGCTCGAGGAGCGTCTCCTCGCTGTCCGGGAAACGGGCCTCCGGACGGCGCCCGAGGTCGAGCACGACCTCGATCAGCGACTCCTTGGCGGGCAGGGCGTGGACGGCCGCGACGACCTCGGGCGGGAGCGCCGCCAGGAGCAGGTCGAGGTCGTCCATCGCCTCGCGTTCGATGCGCTTGGGACTCAACGGTTCCTCCCTGTCGAGCGGGATGGATCCATCATCGGATGGCTGGGACGAGAGCGGGCTCTGCGACCCGCACGACGGTCTCTTTCATCAGCAGTGTGACGGTCGACTCGACGCGGAAGCCGGCATCCTCGAGTCGACGGTCGATCGGGGCTTCGTAGGTGCGAACGGGCGCGATCACGCCATGGTCGCTCCGGCCGCCGTTCCGGGTCCGAGCGGAGATCACCCCGAGACCGTACTCCACCAGCGGCTTCGTGTCCGCATCCGGTCGGGCCAGGATCTTGAGGTAGTGGGGCTGATCCTCCTTGGCGACACCGACCTGGAGGAACCCGTCGAGCTGGGTCCCGTCGGGGCCACCGCCCGGGGCCTCGCGAACGAACGCCTCGACGTCAGCGAAACGGAGGATCGGGGCGAGGCTCGATCTGGGCAGGCGCCAGCCGGATCCCTGTCGCTCCCAGTCGCCGATCCGATACGACTCCAGGCGCTGGACGGGCCGCGGGGTCACGGCGGCGTACAGCTTTGCCAACGCCACCGCATCGATCGAGGCAGCCGGTCGGATGAGTGCCGTGGTGGCCTCCTCATCGGTCCACGGATCGGGAAGCGGAGCGCCGGGCGGACGATAGAGGAGCAGCTCCTCGCCGTACCTGGCGAACCCCGCCTGCATGAACAGCTCGACGTTGCCGGACGCGTCGGCACAGGCAACGTGGAACCGGATCGCCCCGCGTTTCGCGCCGTCCCGGAGGATGTGTTGGACGAGCCGGAACCGGATGTCGCCGGCCTCGGCCAGGCCGATCGCATCGAGCTCGACGATCGTCCACTCGTCGCGAGGGGTCTCACGCTCCACCCGGACCAGTCCGGACAGTCCGTCCTCCTCTTCATAGACGTACAGGAGGTCGTGCGGGCGGAACGCTCCGAGCGGGAGGCGGAACAGACTGAACACGCCGATCCGCGGCCCGCTCACGGGCAGGCCGAGCGAGCGGGTTTCCGCCGACTCCTGCTGACACAGTCGCGACAGCTCGCCGAGCGCGGCCAGATCGGTCAGCCGAGCCACCCTGACCCTGCCCGACCGGCCGCTCACGAGGCGGGTCTCGCGGTGCGCCGGGTCGGGTGGGGCCGACGACCGGACCCTTCGCCGGGATCGTCGTGCTCGGCGGCCATCGTCGCGACGAGCCGGTGGAAGCGCGTCTCACCGGCCAGCTCGGGATGGAATGCCGTCGCCAGGACGTTCCGCTCGTGAACCGCAACGACCCGACCGTCGTCGAGCCGGGCGAGCACATCGACATCGGGACCGACGCGCTCGATGACCGGAGCACGGATGAACACGCCGTGGACCGGACCGTCGCCGAGGATCGGGACGGCCACGTCGGCTTCGAACGAGTCGAGCTGACGCCCGAAGGCGTTGCGCTCGACGGTCACGTCGAGCAGCGGGAAGACCGGCTCCTCGCCGCCGGCGATCTCGCGTGCGAGCAGGATCATCCCGGCGCAGGTCCCGAAGAGCGGGGCGCCGCTGGCGGCCAGGTCGAGGATCGGCTGATGCAGTCCCCAGCGATGGATGAGCTTGCGCATCGTGGTGCTCTCGCCGCCGGGCAGGATCAGGCCGCTGATCCCGTCGAGGTCCGCGGGCAGGCGCACCTCGACGGCGTCGACGCCGATTCCGCGCAGGACGCGGAGGTGCTCAGCGAACGCGCCCTGGACCGCGAGCACGCCGATCTTCATGGTCGTGCGACGCGCCGCGTCATGCTGACACCCTCAACGTCGATTGGCACTTGCTCTCCGAAGTCCAAGGCCGAGCTCCCGCGAGGCCGATAGCCTGGTGACCCGAGGATCACCAGCCCCGGACGGCGAGTCGCTCCCCTTCCGGGATCTGCTCGAGGGCGATCCCGCGCATCGCGGCGCCCAGGCCCGTGCTGACCTCGGCGATGACCTTCGGGTTGTCGAAGTGCGTCGTCGCCTGGACGATCGCGTTCGCCATCCGCGCCGGATCCTCGCTCTTGAAGATTCCGGAGCCGACGAACACACCCTCGGCGCCCAGCTGCATCGCGAGGGCGGCATCGGCCGGCGTGGCGATCCCGCCGGCCACGAAGTTCACCACGGGCAGCTTGCCCTCGGCGGCGACGCCGCGGACGAGGTCGAGCGGCGCGTGGAGCTCCTTGGCGGCGACGAACAGCTCGTCCTCGCGCATCCCCTGGAGACGGCGGATCTCGGCGTTGACCGTCCGGATGTGGCGGACGGCCTCGACGATGTTGCCCGTCCCCGCCTCGCCCTTCGTCCGCATCATCGCGGCGCCCTCCGAGATCCTCCGAAGCGCCTCGCCCAGGTTCCTGGAGCCACACACGAACGGGACCTTGAAGGCGTGCTTGTCGATGTGGTTCTCTTCGTCGGCCGGGGTGAGCACCTCCGACTCGTCGATGTAGTCGACGCCGAGCGCCTCGAGCACCTGCGCCTCGACGAAGTGCCCGATCCGCGCCTTGGCCATGACCGGGATCGAGACGGCTTCCATGATCCCGATGATCATCGTGGGATCGGACATCCGGGCGACCCCACCGGCGGCGCGGATGTCGCTCGGGACGCGTTCGAGGGCCATCACGGCGACGGCGCCGGCATCCTCGGCGATCTTGGCCTGGTCGGGCGTGACGACGTCCATGATGACGCCGCCCTTGAGCATCTGGGCGAGGCCCTTCTTGGTGACCCAGGTGGAGGTCTCGACAGTCATGGTCTAGTGGATCCTCAGGTCTGCCGCAGAGGTCCGCCGGCCGGCCGGCCCCGGGGTCGTCGCCCGTTCGAGCCGCTCGGATCGCCTCGCGCCCCTGGATTATCGCACGCCAATCGTGGTTTTCCGAGTGGGGCGATCGGGATGGCCCGTACCGCGCGTCCGCGCAGGGTGGGCCTCTCGCCAGGCAGGCAACGGTGGCGACGGGCCGGACGGGCCGGGCCTCCCGCTGCCGGGCGCGCATGGTCCGCACGGGTATGTGGACGGGCCGGGCCTCCCGCTGCCGGGCGCGCATGGTCCGCACGTTATCGGACCCCGAGCAGATCCGGACGAAGGACCGGCGGTCGTCCATGGGCACACTGCGCTTGGCAGCCTGCACGTTGCGCCGGGTGTCCGCGGCAGAGGCTCGGCCAACGTGCGCAGCATGCTCGGTTGACGACGAGGCACCCGAACTGGCCCGCCGAGGCACGCGAACCATGGGTCCGCACCTGACCGGGGGAGCGGCCGACCCTCAGGCGGACGCGCATCCCCTGGCGCCGGCCATCTACCGGCCGACGGTCCGGACCACGCCCGACATCAGCCTCGTGGCTCGACGGGCGGCGGCCGGTGAGAGCCGACTGATCCCGTTGACGAGCGACAGCACGTCGTCGTCCGGCAGGTCGGCCAGCAGTCGGACCAAGCGGAGGATGGTTTCGTCCGGCAGCCTGGCCAGGAGCCCCAGGATCCGCTCGAGCTCGGCCGGTTCCACCGCCGGAACGAGCCCGATCGCGCGGTCGAATGTCCGGACGAAGTCGAGGAATGTCTCGAGCCAGGCGCGCAAACGACGTAGCTCGGGGTCGGCGGGATCGGCGGTGGAGGCCGCATCGGCTTCGCGAAGAGTCCTCTCCAGGACGGCCACGATCGGATCGCCCTCGAGTGCCTTGCGCTGGGCGATGACCCGGGAGAACCACACGAACTGGTCGCCGACGGCGAGGTACGCGGTCCCGGCCGGTCCACGACGCCCCACCCGTCTTGGTTCGGCGACCTCCTCGACGACGCCCCAACCGACCGCCGATTCGAGGGCCAGGCTGGCCGCCCGATGCGACAGGCCGAGGGCTTCGCGGACCTCGCGCTCGGTGAGTGGCTCGCCGAATGCCATGAGATAGGCATGGACCCGGGCGATCGCCGGCGCGACCCCCCAGGAGGCGCCCATCTCCCCCCACGCGTCCGCCAGCTGGAGCCGGATGGTCTCGGCCCGGTCGGCGGGCGTGGGCCTGTGACCTGATCCGTGATCCTGCGCTGCAGCGGTCATAACTTGCACCTTGACAGTAGCATGTTCAGAGCGTATTACTTGCTACATGATGGTAGCATCAAGTAGCGGTCCGTCGAGCACGCCAGAGACGGGCTCGGACGGCCTGCGCCTGCCGGCCTGGCTGTTCGGTCGATACCGACCGATCGGACCGATGTCATGGCCACGTCAGGATCGCGCCCGACGCTTCGGGGCGACGCTGGGGTTCGGCATCCCGGCTGGTCTCGCCCTGGCGGCATTCGTCGCGTCACGGGTCATGACGCGCTCATCGGATGGCGAAGCCGACTTCCTGACAGGCGCCGTAACGGCCGTCGCCTTTGGCGGATGCTTGGGTGCGACGCTTGGCCTCGTCCAGGGCTGGCGCTCGGGACCATGGGTCGCCTCGCTCGACGGGCCGCCAGGAGCAGGGACCGTCGCAAGGTTCGCGTTGCGGGCCGTCCTCCTCGGCGCGGCGGCCGTCGCGATGATGGTCGGCGTCGGGGCCCTCGCTGAGGCCCGGCCCGACGGAGCGATCGCCGGACTCACAGACACGGTCGGGGCGATCGGCTGGGCGCTGGCGGTGGCGGCCGGCTGGGGTTCCATGGCGCTCCTGTATGGGCTCGCCTTTGTCGGGATCCCAGCCTGGATCGGCGCCGTACTGATCGTCGCCGCCTGGGCGCGGCTCGTCCGGGCGGCGGTCGGCGGTGGGCTGGAGATGGACCGCTCATCTGACGCGGCCCAGGTCCTGACCGAGGACGTCGCCGTCCGGTCGAGGCCGGGTCGGGCGGAGGGTAGACGGCCATCTCGACACCCAAGATCGACCGATCTCGGCTGGCTCGGTGCCGGCGTGGTGCTCGCGGCAGCTCTCGGGTTGACGACCATCCGTGCGTCGGCGGATGGCGCGACCGGGCTCGGGCTGACCCTGCTCGCGCTGCTCGCCACGCTTGTGGCCTTCGCGGGACCCGCGCTCGTCGGGATGGTCGGCGCCGCGACGGGGTCGCGGACCGTGCTTGTGGCGGCTGGGATCGCGTGCGTGCCGCTGTCCGTCATGGCCTTCAGCGGCGTGACTCTCGTGATGCTCGCACCGGCCTGCCTGTTCCTGTACGCCGGGCTGAAACCCTCCGCGACCACGATCGATCGACCGACACGACCCCGATGGGTCGCGGCGATCGCCGCGCTGCTGGTCGTCGGCGGGTTCGCCCCGTTCCTGGCGACCGATACGGTGTGCTGGGATCGATATGCCGACTCGAACATGGGCGTCGTCGTCCGGCTGTCGCCCGACGAGCCGAACGGGCCGTCCGAAGTGACCGTGGTCGGTTCCGGTTGCGACGGTGGCCAGACGTCGCTGGCAGGCGGCTCGATCGCGTTCGCGGCCGTCGGCCTCGCGGTGGCGCTGGCGCGCCGCGGGGATCCGCGCAGTGTCGAGCGGTCCGGCGCCTGAGCGGTCAGGGTCGCCGCGTATCATCGGATCATGCCCGTCCTCGTCAGCCGGCTCGACCCTGCGAGCGCCGACGCTCGCGCGAATGTCGAGGCGATGACGGCGCTCGTGGCCGAGCTCCGGGCGCGCCAGGATGTCGTGGCCGCCCGTGGCGCCGGTGGCGACGAGGCCTCGATCGCCCGCCATCGGGAGCGCGGCAAGCTGCCCGTCCGTGAGCGGGTCGATCGCCTGCTCGACCCGGGGACGGCCTTCCTCGAGCTCAGCCCCCTCGCCGCCGGTGGGATGTACGACGATGAGGCACCGAGCGCAGGGATCGTCACCGGCATCGGCCGGGTCGAGGGCACGACCTGCGTGATCGTCGGGAACGACGCCACGGTCAAGGGCGGGACCTACTTCCCGATGACCGTCAAGAAGCACCTCAGGGCCCAGGAGATCGCCCTCGAGAACCACCTGCCGTGCATCTACCTGGTCGACAGCGGCGGCGCCTACCTCCCGCTCCAGGCCGATGTCTTCCCGGACCGCGACCATTTCGGGCGGATCTTCTTCAACCAGGCTCGCCTGTCGGCGGCCGGCATCCCGCAGATCGCGCTGGTCATGGGCTCGTCGACCGCCGGCGGCGCGTACGTTCCGGCGATGAGCGACGAGACGGTCATCGTCCGTGGCACCGGCACGATCTTCCTCGGTGGTCCGCCGCTGGTCAAAGCGGCCACCGGCGAGGACGTCTCGGCCGAGGACCTGGGCGGTGCCGATGTCCACACGAGGATCAGCGGCGTCGCGGACCACGAAGCCCTGGACGACGAGCACGCGCTAGCCCTCGGACGGTCCATCGTCGCGAACCTGAACCGCCGGACGCCCCTGCCACCGTGGGACCGCGACGAGCCCGCCCCGCCTGCCGTCGCGCCCGAAGGCGACCCTGCCCGCGACAGCGCCCACCTGTACGCTGCCGTCCCGAGCGACCTTCGGAGACCGCTCGCGATCCGCGAGGTCATCGCCCGCCTCGTCGATGGCAGCCGGTTCCACGAGTTCAAGCCGCTCTACGGCGAGACGCTGGTGACCGGCTTCGCGCACCTCGACGGGTGGCCGATCGGGATCGTCGCCAACGACGGGATCCTGTTCTCCGCATCGGCGCTCAAAGGCGCCCATTTCGTCGAGCTCTGCGCCCAGCGCCGCATCCCGCTGGTCTTCCTCCAGAACATCACGGGGTTCATGGTCGGTCGCGAATACGAAGCCGGCGGGATCGCCAAGGACGGCGCCAAGATGGTGATGGCCGTCGCCTGCGCCGAGGTCCCGAAGTTCACCGTCGTCGTCGGTGGCAGCTTCGGCGCCGGGAACTACGCGATGGCCGGGCGGGCGTACGGTCCGCGCTTCCTGTGGTCGTGGCCCAACTCACGGATCTCGGTCATGGGCGGGGCGCAGGCAGCGAGGGTCCTCTCGACGGTCCGCGGCGGCTTCGCCGACGATGCGGCGCGAGACGCCTTCGAGGCGCCCATCCTCGACCGGTACGAGGCCGAGGGGAGCCCCTACTTCGGCACCGCCCGCCTGTGGGACGACGGGGTCATCGACCCCCTCGACACCCGGCGCGTCCTGGCCCTCGGACTCGACGCCGCGCTGCATGCCCCGATCCCGGAGACGCGCTTCGGCGTCTTCCGGATGTGACCTTGGCGGCCGTTGGGGCGCCTACCGGCTCCGGATGATGAACCTGCAGCCGATCGCGTCGACCGTGCGCGGTCCGATCGCGTCGCCATCGACGACGACGTTGACCGTGGCACGATCGTCGTCCTGAGCCGCCGCACGTCGGTAGCGGATGGTCTGGCGCCCGATCGTGGCGTCCCGAGCCCCGCGACCCGCGAGCGAGGGTCGGAACGGCCCGATCCCGACGGTCCGCAGGACGCGGAGCCCGACCGCGCCCGGGTCGCCGACGGGGATCTCGAGGATCTCGAGCCAAACGGCCCCACCCAGCGGATGTGGCCCGTGTGCACGGGCCGCCCGATCCGCCGGCGTCCACTCGGCCGCAGTCGGGTCGTGCTCGATGAGGAAGGGTGCTTCGTTCGGCCCGAGCGAGCCGGGCGCCGCCAGTCTCCAGCGTACGACCTGCCCGTCCGCCCGGACCCGCTCACCCGCCCGCGCGTCGGTCAACCCTGAGCGGTCAGCCTTCAGGCGAGCGACGTCGCCGTCGAGGTCGTTGGTCGACACGGCCCAGGTGGCGAGGCCGCCGCCCCGATCGAGCGCACGAACCGTCGGTGCGCCCACCCACGATCGCTCGGCCGCTAAGTGATCGAGCACGCCGATCAGCTCGAGGTACGTGTCCCCGAGCCAGACGAGGCGATTGAACGTCCCGAGCGCCTCGTGGCGGCCGCCACCGCCGGCCCGCAATCCGACTCGCTTCTCGAGCTCATCGGCCGCCGCATCGGGATCGGGGCACGCGATGACGACATGATCGATGCCGAGGAGCATCCCGGCAGCGTACCCGCGACGACGACGCGACGCCCGGTCGCGGGTCGCGTGCGGACCGCTTGCCGGCCAGCGGTGGCCGTGGCCCACGTTCAGGTCGACCGCGTACGATGCGCGGGTGAGCGAGCGTCTGCGCATCGAGCGGAGCGGTCCGGGTGGGGTCGTCGCGCGGGTGACGCTGGCTCGACCGGAGGTCCACAACGCGCTGGACGCGAGCCTCATCGCCGACCTGCGCACCACCTTCACGAGCCTCGGTCGCGAGGAGGCCACGTCGCTCCGGGCGATCGTACTGGCCGGTGACGGCCCGTCGTTCTGTGCCGGCGCCGACGTCGCATGGATGCGCGCGGCGATGTCCCTCGACGTCGAGGCGAACGAGCAGGACGCGATGGCCGCCGCCGAGATGTTCGAGGCGATCGACGGATGCCCCGTGCCGGTCATCGCCCGCGTCCACGGCGCCGCGCTCGGCGGCGGGATGGGGCTGTGCGCGGTGAGCGACCTGGTCGTGGCCGAGAGCGGGACCCGGTTCGGGTTCACCGAGACACGTATGGGCATCCTGCCGGCGATGATCTCCCCGTTCGTCATCGCCAAGATCGGTGAGACGAACGCTCGCGCACTGTTCCCTAGTGGTCGGCGGTTCGATGCGGTGCGCGCTTACCGGATCGGCCTCGTCCATGAGCTCGTGGAGGGGGACGCCGCGCTCGACGAGGCGGTCGAGGGCGCGATCGACGATCTGCTTGCGGCGGGCCCGACGGCCGCCCGGGCGGCGAAGGCGATCGTGCGCGAGGTCCGCGGACTCCCCCACGGCTCGTCGAAGTGGCACACCGCGCGGGTGATCGCCCGGCAGCGGCACTCCGCCGAGGCCCAGGAGGGCTTCCGGGCATTCACCGAGAAGCGCCCACCGGCCTGGGTGCCGGATCCTCACGACTGACCGCCAAAGCGATGCGGCGAGCCGCATCGCGTGCAGTGACGACTTGCCGGTCAGGGCGCTGCACACGACAATCGCGCCATGACCGACGCCGACCTTCGTCCCAGCCAGGCTGCCGCC
>JADGQI010000098.1 GCA_017881905.1 Chloroflexota bacterium | reverse complement strand
GCGTCCGGGCTGCCGCGCAGGTCCTCCAGCGGGGCGATCCCGGACACCCCGATCGCGACGTCGACGATGCCCCAGCGCCAGGGTCGTCCGAACGAGTCGGACACGATGACGGCCAGGTCGACGCCGAGGGCATCGCGGACGGCCGTCCGGATCCGCACCGCCGACGCGTCGGGGTCAGTCGGCAGGAGGGTCACGATCGAGCCGCTGGCCGGACCGACATTGCTCGCGTCGATGCCGCCGTTGGCGCACACGAAGCCATGCCGGGTCTCGGTGATGATCACCCCGTTCGCCATCCGGACGATCCGCCGGGCCTCGCGCAGGACGACCTCGATCTGGCGCGGGTCGCGGTCCCAGCGCTTGGCGAACGCGACCGCCTCGGACCGCGGTTCGACGTTCGTCAGGTCGACGATGGCTCCCTCCGCCTTCGACACGACCTTCTGGGTGACGACCAGGACGTCGTCGGGGCGCAGCGGTCCCACGGACGGCATCCCCTGGAGATCGGCGAGCTTCGCGACCAGCATCGCCGGGAGGTCGTCACCGGGGCGGATCTCGGGGATCCCCTCGAGGGTGAAGACCTCGAGCCGCGCGGCCGGCTCCCGGCCCGGAGCCACCCTCAGCCGACCCGGGCCGGGTCGAGCAGGCCCAGCTCGTCGGCCAGGATCAGGTCCTCGGGCAGGTCGAGATCGAGGGCGAGGGGACCGTCGAGCTCGAGCGCGACCGCGTTCGCGGCCTGGGCCTCGGCCAGGTGGGATGCCCGACTCCCCGATCCGAACGTGAATGCGATCGCGTCCGGCGGGCTGACCAGGAGCACGTTCGTCCCGCGACCGTGGCGGTCGGCGACGATCGCCACGATGGCGCGGTCCGACCGGCGTCCGGCAGCGGCGGCGGCCACGACGGCCTCGATCGCGGCGGCCGAGATCGCGGGCAGATCGGCGGCGAGGACGATCACCGCGGTCGCTCCGTCCGCGGTCGCCCAGCGGGTCGCCGCGCGCAGCCCCTCGTTGAGGCCGTCGTCCGGTTGGCGGACGGGCGTCGCGCCGGCCGCGGCCGCGGCCCTGAGGACGACCGGATCGGGGCTGACCACGACGATCGACTCGATGGCGTCGACGCCGCTCGCGGCCTTGATCGTCCGGTCGAGCAGGCCCGCGACCAGGGTCTGGCGCTCCTCGGCGTCGAGCGGCTCACCGAGGCGCGACTTGGCACTCTCGAACGAGCGGACCGGGACGATCGCGACGAGGCGGGACAGGTCGGCGGGGCGGGCGGAGGTCATGTCGACATCCTAACGGCGACGTCCGGGCGGCCCATCCTCTCCGACGAGCCGAGCGGCGAAGTCGAGGACGTCGCGGGCCAGGCGGACCCGTCCGGCGTCGTCGGACATCACGGTGTCGACGACCAGCGTCGTCATCCCGAGCGCGGCGATCGGGGACGCGAGCTCCGCGTCGACCGCGTCCAGGACGAACCCGTCGAGCAGGCCGGCGTACAGCCGGGCCACGCCCAGGGCGCTCGAGTCGTGGCCGAGGGAGGTCAGCATCCGGTCCGCCGGGCCCCGCAAAGCTCGACCGCCGACGATCCCCGAGACGGCGACCACCGGGACCCGGCGAGCGCGGGCGGCGGCGATCGCCTCGCGCAAGCCGGGCACGGCCAGGATCGGGCCGATCGACACGATCGGGTTCGACGGAGCGACGACGATGACCGCAGCTGCCGCCAGGGCGTCGTGGACCTCGGGCGTGGGCCGCACGACGTCGATGCCGCGGAACCTGACCTCATGGACCTCGGGTGCCTGGTGTCGATGGACGAAGTACTCCTGGAACTCGAGCCAGCCGTCATCGGTCAGGACCTCGGTCATGACGATGCCATCGGTCATCGGCAGGATCCGCGCCGCGATCCCGAGCGAGCGCTGGAGCGCCAGGGCGACCTCGGTCGGTCGATCGCCTGCCCGCAGCCGAGCGGTCCGGACGATGTGCGTGGCCAGGTCCCGGTCGCCGAGGCGGAACCAGGTCTCCTCGCCGTAGACCGCCAGCTGGTCCGCCACCGCGAAGGTCTCACCCCGGATCCCCCAGCCCTGGTCGCGGTCGTCGAGACCGGCGAGGTTGTACAGGACCGTGTCGTGGTCCGGGCAGACGAGGAGACCGTGGCGCTTGAGATCGTCGCCGGTGTTGACGATGACCGTGAGGTCCGTCCCCGCCAGGGCCTGGACGCCGCTGGCCAGCTTCGCGCCACCGACCCCGCCGGCCAGGACGACGACGCTCACGGGGCCGCCTCGCGTCCGACCTGCGCGTCGAGCGCCGCCCGGACCTCCTCGACGCGGGCCAGGGTCTCCGGATCGTACGGCGCAGGCAACCGGATGATGAACGTGGTGAACCCGAGCCGACAGTAGGGGAGCAGCACGGCCGAGATCTCATCCGGCGACCCGAGGAGGGTCGGGATCGGCGTGGTCCCGCCGATGAGATCCGCCTCGATCCCGTTCCCGGCCATGATCGACCGATACGCCGTCCGGGCCTCGTCGGCCCGATCCCGGATGATCATCGGGAAGCTGACCGTGCGCTCGATCGATGCCGGATCCCGGCCGACGTCCGCGCAGTGCGCCAGAAGCGTCGCCAGGGCGCTCGTGACGGCCTCGAGGCTGCCGTTGGTGTTCCAGGCGTCGGCGTAGCGAGCGACCGTCCGGAGGGTCTTCTTCGGCCCGGAACCGCCGACCAGAATCGGCAGGCGGGCCTGGACGGGAAGCGGCAGCTGTGCGGCCTCGTGCATCGTGTAGGCGGGCCCGGCGTGATCGACGGTCTCGCCGTCGAGCAACCGTCGGATGAGCCCGACCGCCTCGTCGAGCCGGTCGAGGCGCTCGCCGAAGCCGGCCCCGAAATCGATCCCGTGGGCGTCGTGCTCGCGCTCGAACCAGGCGCCGCCGATGCCGAGGATCGCCCGCCCGTCGCTGATGTGGTCGAGCGTCGTGGCGAGCTTGGCGGTCAGGCCCGGGTTGCGGAACGTGTTGGCGCCGACCATCAGTCCGAGACGGATCCGCGAGGTCAGCGCCGCCCAGGCGCCGAGCGTGACCCAGCCCTCGAAGATCGGCTGACGCCACGGGCCCTGGATGGCCAACAGGTGGTCCCACGTCCAGAGCGAGTCCCAGCCGCCTGCCTCGGCCTCGAGCGCGGCCTCGCGGAACCGGGGCCAGCCGCTGGCCTGCGACCACAGTTGTGCCCCGAACGCCGTGGTCACAGGTCCTCCCTGATGCGGGTCGGGCGGAGCCGGAAGGTGATCCGCCGTTGTCGCGTGAAGCGGTCCCGGATGAGCCGCTCCGCCTCGCCCGGCTCATCCGCGTGATACCGCCGGGCCATTTCGGCGATGTCCGCCTGGGCCGTCACCTGGTCCTCGACCACGGTCACGCTCCCGCTCAGCTCCACGAAGCGGTAGCCGTCGGGCACGGTGAGGATCAGCCGCGGGTCGCGCACGAGGTCGGCCGGCCACAACCGTCCGACGGCCGAGTTGACGACGATCTCGTCGCCCTCGAGGAGGTACCAGACGACCGCCTGGTGGGGGCTGCCATCCGACCCGACCGTCGCCACGACCCCGAAGCGCTCGGCCGTGAGGAAGATGCGTCCCTGTGGCGAGAGGGTCGGGAACGGAGCCGTGTCGGTCGTCACCCGGCGGATGGTACGAGACGATGCGCGGCGGCGCTGTGAGCGGCGCTGTCGCGGGACGTTCGGAGACGCTCACGAACCGTTGTCACGATGTTGATGCTGGACCTTGACGAGGCATACCGCAGGACTGTCACAATGCACGCAGCGAGTGTGCCGGCGGACCGTCGGCCCCGTCGCCTGCCGCGAGCGAGAGCAGGGTCCCAGGAGGAGACGTCCCCGACGTCGACCCGCGAAGCAGGCGTCATTCCAGACAGGCGGTCAGAGACGCCTCACCGATCTGAGTGGGAGACACTGAGTTGCTGAACAAACGCGCGCTCCGGCTGGGGGTCCTCGGGACCACCGCCATCCTCGTCCTGTCGGCCTGTTCGTCCGGCGCGGCGACCACCGCCCCGTCAGCAGCGGCGCCGACGACCGCGCCGGCCCCATCAACGGCGGCCTCGACCGGAGCCTCGGCGCCGGCCTCGGCCGGCGGCGACGCCAAGACCGCGACCTCTGCTGCCGATGTCGGTGGCGTCGACGCTATCTGCGCCGCCGGCAAGGCCGAGGGCCAGGTCAACCTCATCGCCACCCCGCCCGACTGGGCGAACTACGGCCAGATGATCACGGACTTCACGGCGAAGACCGGGATCAAGGTCCAGTCGGACCAGCCCGACGTCGACAGCGCGGCCGAGATCAAGGCGGTCCAGAACCTCGCCGGCACGGGCCGTCAGCCCGACATCCTCGACTTGACCACGGCCGTCACCCTGGCGAACACGGACAAGTTCGCCCCGTACAAGGTCGCCGAGTGGGCGGACATCCCCGACGCGAGCAAGGAGCCGACCGGGCTGTGGACCAACAACTACACCGGCTATGAGGCGATCAGCTACGACAGCAGCCTCGGGACGATCACCAAGCTGTCCGACCTGACCGATCCCAAGTACAAGGGCAAGGTCGCGCTCAACGGCGACCCCCTGAAGTCTGGTTCAGGCTTCAACGGCGTCGTCCTGGCCGCGCTCGCCAACGGCGGCTCGGCCGATAACATCGCCCCAGGCGTCGACTTCTTCAAGAACTTGACCCAGTCGGGCAATCTCATCCCGGTCGACCCGGATCCGGGGACGATCGCTTCGGGCCAGACGCCCATCGTCATCGACTGGACGTACAACGAGGGAGCCCAGACGGCCAAGCTTGCGCCGAAGGGCATCGACTGGAAGGTCGTGGTCCCGTCCGACGCGCCACCGGTCGCGGCGTACTACAACTCCGCCATCAACAAGGACGGGTCGCATCCGGCGGCCGCGCGCTGCTGGATGGAGTACATCTTCTCGCCGGCGGGCCAGAACACCTGGCTGAAGGGCTTCGCTGCGCCCGTGACCCTGCCGGCCATGGTCAAGGCCGGGACCGCCGACGCGGCCGCTCTGGCCGCCATGGGCAGTCCCGCTCAGGCTCCGGTCCAGCTCACGGCGGACCAGACCAAGGCCGCCACGGACTACCTGACCAAGAACTGGAAGTTCATCACCATCGCTCCCAAGCCATCATGATGGCCGGCGCTGACATGGCGCTGACCGACTGACCGAAAGGGTCCACATGCCCGACGCGCAGGTTCTCACCCCTGCGTCGACCGGATCGCAGGGAGCCGGCTCCGCCTCTGGCGGGGCCGGCTCTCGCCGTGCATCCGGGTTGCGGGATTATCTCGCCCTGGTCCCATTCCACGCCTACGTCGGGCTCTTCCTCATCCTCCCGACGCTGGTCGTCGCCGTCGGTTCGCTCACGACCGCCGAGGGTCAGGCGACCCTATCGAACATCCAGGCGGTGTTCTCCGACGAGGTGATCATCGACGCCTTTGCGACCTCGATCAAGCTGGCCGTCATCACGGCGATCGCCGGCGCGATCTTCGGCGGGCTCCTCGCCTGGGCGGTGGCCACCGGCGACCCGAACGGCGTCCTGCGCCCGCTCGTCGTCGCCGCATCGGGTGTGCTGGCCCAGTTCGGCGGCGTCATGCTCGCGTTCGCCTTCCTCGCCACGTTCGCCGGCCGCGGTCTCGTCACGCTCTTCTTCAAGAACGTCGCCCACCTGCCCATCATGAGCGACCAGTCCTGGGTCTATGGTCTGACGGGCCTCGTCTTCGTCTACACGTACTTCCAGATCCCGCTCATGCTCATCGTCTTCCTGCCGGCGCTCGACGGGCTTCGCCAGGAGTGGTACGACGCGTCGGCGAGCCTGGGTGGAACGAGCTGGTCGTTCTGGCGCCATGTCGGTGGCCCGATCCTCGCTCCGAGCTTCCTCGGCGCGCTGCTCCTCCTGTTCACGAACGCGTTCTCCGCCTACGCCACGGCCGCCGCCCTCGTCAGCCAGGGAGCACCGATCATCACCCTCCAGATCGGGAACGCCCTGACCAGCGAGGTCGTCCTCGGCCGGGAGAACGTCGGCAAGGCCATCGCGCTCGGGATGATCGTGATCGTCAGCCTCGTCATGACCCTGTACGCATTGATCCAGCGCCGCGCCTCACGCTGGGTGAAGCAATGACCTTCACCCCGTCCGCACCGCTGGGCGCGGCTGCGGCCGACGCCCCGATCGCGGTGCCACCGAAGGGTGGCGGCCGCCGGCGCCGGCGGAGCCGGTTCCACTCGGGGTCGAGGATCGCGATCCTGGTCGTGGTCATCGGCTACCTCCTCCTGCCCCTGGTCGCGATGCTCGAGTTCTCCACGCGCGGCGACTACGGCAGCCGAAGCCTCGATTCGTTCGCCGCCATCTTCACCTACCCCAACCTCATCGACGGGATCGTGACGTCGCTCGAGATCGCCGTCCTGACGGTCTTCGGGATGCTCCTGCTGCTCGTGCCGACGATGATCTGGACCGTCGTCCGGGTCCCCCGGATGCGCCGGGTCGTGGAGTTCCTGTGCCTCCTGCCGCTGGCGATCCCGGCCATCGTCATCGTCGTCGGGATCGCCCCGATCTACCAATGGATGGGCCAGCACCTGGGCGGGATCGGCGGATCGCCGCTCACTCTCGCCCTCATCGACATCGTCCTCGTGCTCCCGTTCGCCTATCGGGCGATCGACGCGGGTATCCGCGGCGTCGACGTCGGGACCCTGACCGACGCCTCGCGGAGCCTCGGCGCCGGGTGGCCGCGGGCGATCGTCCAGGTCGTCATCCCCAACATCCGGGGTGGGATCCTGGCGGCAGCCGTGCTGGCCGTCGCGCTCGTGCTGGGCGAGTTCACGATCTCCTCGCTGCTCTCGTTCAACACGCTCCAGGTCGTCATCCTCGCGATCGGCAAGCGCGACGCCTACACGTCGGTGGCGGTCTCGTTGACGGCACTGGTGTTCGCGTTCGTCCTCCTGATCGTCATCGCCCGCTTCGCTCCGGGTGCCGGGTCGCGAGGCCAGGGTGCGACCGAGGAGGAGGAGCCTCTGGCGACACCGACGCCTTCCACCACAGGGGCACAGTGAAGACCGCCGCGGAGGAGCCCACGACATGACCGTCGCACCCGATCGGACCGGCACCGGCCAGCGCAACGGCGTTGGGGTGCAGTTCCAGGACCTGCACCGCTGGTACGGCCGGGTGCACGCGCTCGACGGGCTGACCATCGACATCGCCCCCGGCGAGCTGGTCGCCCTGCTCGGGCCGTCCGGGTGCGGCAAGACGACCGCGCTGCGAGCGCTCGGCGGGCTCGACGAGGTGGACGGTGGCCGGATCCTCGTCGACGGCAAGGACATGACGCACGTCCCGGCGAGCAAGCGCGGGATGGGCATCGTCTTCCAGGCCTACAGCCTGTTCCCGAACATGACCAGCATCGACAACGTCGCCTACGGGCTCCGGCTCCGTGGCGTGGGCAAGGACGAGCGCCGCAAGCGGGCGGGCGCGATGCTCGAGCTCGTCGGGCTCGAGAAGCAAGCCGACCGCTACCCGTACCAGATGTCGGGCGGCCAGCAGCAGCGGGTCGCCCTTGCCCGGGCGCTCGCGATCGAGCCGAAGGTGCTCCTCCTCGACGAGCCGCTCTCGGCGCTCGACGCGAAGGTGCGCCGGCAGCTGCGCGAGGAGATCCGTCGGATCCAGATCGCCGTCGGAACGACGACCCTGTTCGTCACCCACGATCAGGAGGAGGCACTCGCGCTCGGAGACCGGGTCGGCGTTATGTCGGCCGGCCGATTGGAGCAGATCGCGCCGCCGGCCGAGCTGTACGACCGCCCGGCGACGGCGTTCGTCGCGGAGTTCGTCGGGCTCACCAACCGGCTGAAGGGCTTCGCGGGCGACGGGGTCGTCGAGGTCCTCGGCGCGCACGTGCCGTTGCTGGCAGGCTCCGCGGGTCCCGGTCCGGTCGCGGCGCTCGTCCGCCCCGAGGCCATCAGGCTCGTCGCTGCGGATGGCGCGGACGCCCACGTCCTCGCCGTGAGCTTCCTGGGATCCCTCGGCCGCGTGCAGGTCCAGCTGCCCGACGGGGACCTCGTCGTCGCCCAGGTCCCGGCGACCGACGTGGCGGGCCTCGGGCCGGGCACGGCCGTCCGTGTCACGGTGGTCCCGGCGCCCGTCTTCGCTGTGGCGGGCTGAGTCGGCGACGGGCGGTGGCCCTGATGCGCTCGCGTCCAGCCGGCAGACGTGACGTTCCATGCTCGTGAGCGATCCGCGGCCGGCCGACCCGAAGCGAGTCCGCGAGGCCGCCCGCACGGTCGATGTGATCCACGAGACCGATGTCCTCGTCGTGGGCAGCGGCCCGGGCGGGCTCGGCGCCGCCCTCGGGGCCGCTCGGGCGGGGGCTCGCACGACCCTCCTCGAGCGGAACGGCTGCTTCGGCGGGAACATCACCCAGGTCGGCGTGGAGGGCTTCGCCTGGTATCGACACGAACAGACGATCGACAGCGAGGGCATCGGCCGCGAGCTGGAGGACCGCGCGAAGGCGATGGGCGCGACCTCGGACGAGCCGCAGTCGATCAGCCAGGCGTTCGATGCCGAGATGTTCAAGTACGTCGCGGATGTCGTGGTCGCGGAGGCCGGCGTGAAGCCGATGCTGCACCGCCAGTTCGTCGCGCCGATCATCGACGACGGTGCGATCCGTGGGGTGATCACCGAGAGCAAGTCCGGGCGGGAGGCGATCCTCGCCCGGCGCGTGGTCGATGCGACCGGCGACGCCGACGTCGCGGCTCGTTCGGGAGCTCCGACCCGGAAGACGCCGAAGGAGGCGATGCTCTCCGCGTCGGTCATGTTCTCGATGACCGGGGTCGACAAGCGCGAGTTCCTCGATGAGGTCAAGGCGGATCCGCAGACCTACCGGGACTGGGCCGGCAACGCCGAGTGGGACATCGAGACGACCGGCAAGGAGGACGAGCTCTTTTCGCCCTTCCTCCGGAAGCCGTTCAAGAAGGCGGTCGAGGCCGGCGTCATCCCACCGAACCTGATCACGCTCGCCGGCACCTGGGGTACGGTCACGGACCAGGGCGATCTCACCTACCTCAACCTCGTCCACCTGTCGGGCTACGACGGGACCGATGCGGACGACCTGACGCGCGGCGAGATCGACGGGCGCAGGCAGGCTATCCACGCGATCGAGGCGCTCCGCAGGTTCATGCCCGGGTGCGAGGATGCGAAGCTCCGGAACTTCGGGATGACGCTCGGGATCCGCGACACCCGCAAGATCGACGCGCACTACAACCTGACCGAGCAGGATGTCCGCGAGCAGGCTCGCTTCGAGGACTCGATCGGGATCTTCCCGGAGTTCATCGACGGCTACGGCGTCCTCGTCCTGCCGACGACCGGTCGCTACTTCCAGGTGCCGTATCGCTCGCTGGTGCCGCAGGGCGTCGGCGATCTCATCGTCGCGGGCCGGAGCATCGGCGGGGACAGGATCTCGCACGCGTCGGTACGCAGCATGATGTGCTGCACCGTCAGTGGGCAGGGGGCCGGCGTGGCGGCTGCCGTCTCGCTCCGGACCGGACAGCCGTTCGATCGCCTCGACCTTGGGAAGGTCCAGGAGGAGCTCCGGCGTCAGCACGTCCGGATCGACTGAGGCTGCTGGGGGGATGGACCAGCCTGCCCCGGTATCGCCCCCCGTCCCCGACCGGTTCGACGGGATCGATCTCGTCATCTTCGACAAGGACGGCACGCTCATCGACTTCGACCGGATGTGGAGCGGCTGGTCGGCCGCGCTCGTCCATCGCCTCGCCGAGGCGACCGATCCCTCGCTCGTGGCGCCGCTGTCCCGAGCCCTCGGCCTCGACGCAGCGGATCGCATCGTCCCGGGCAGCGCGCTCGCGGCGACCCCCATGGGGCATCTCCGGGTGCTGGCGGTCGAAACGCTGATCGGGGCCGGGCTGACGTCGGCCGCGGCCGAGGTCGCGGTGGCCGCGAGCTGGGATCCGCCCGACCCGGTCGCCCTCGCTCATCCGCTGGCCGACCTCCGCGCACTGTTCGGCGGGTTGCGAGTTCGGGGGATCCGCGTCGCGGTGGCCACGGCGGACGATCGGGCGCCGACCGAGGCGACCCTGGCCGGGCTGGGTATCGACGACCTCGTCGACGCGATCACCTGTGCCGACGACGGGCTGCCGGTCAAGCCGGCTCCGGACGGGATCCTCTACCTGTGCGAAGTGCTCGGGATCGAGCCGGCGCGGACCGCGATGGTCGGCGACTCCGCCTCGGACGCGGCGATGGGTCGGGCCGCCGGCGTGAGCCTGGTCGTCGGAGTGCTCTCCGGCGTTGGGGATGTCACCCAGCTCGAGCCCTACGCGGACGAGATCCTGCGGTCGATCGCGGACCTGGTGCCCTAGGTGTGGTGGCCGACCTCCTGGACGAGCCAGCCGTTGCCGTCCGGATCGCTGAGCGAGACGAACGTCTCGTAGTCGTTCCGTTCCGGATGGACGCCCGTCGTCTGCCCGGCTGGCCCGAAGTGGAACGGCTCACTCGCCTCCACGCCACGCTCCACGAGCCACGCTCGGGCCGCCTCGATGTCGGGCACGACCAGGTGCAGTCCCTGGTACGTGCCGGGCACCCCGGTCGAGACGCCCACCCCGATGGTGATCGAGCAGGCCGAGCCCGGCGGGGTCAGCTGCACGACCCGAAAGGCATCGCTCGCGCGGTGGTCGACGTCCACCGCGAACCCCATCTTGTCTGCGTAGAACGCCTTCGCCCGGTCCACGTCCGAGACGGGGACCACCACCAGCTCGAGCTTGAATTCCAAACTGGGTTCTCCTTTGCGAGCCTCGCGGCCGAGCGGCTGCGTCTCGGCGAAACGGTCCGCCGCCGACCTACTCTATCTCGAGGCGCTCGTAACGAGGGTGGCCGCACGCATACGGGCGTCGTACGGGCGCTCAGGCGATCCGCTCGCCGGCCCGGATCGGGAGGTCGAGACGGTTCTCCGGCGGCGCCAGCGGGCAGGCCCACTTCGGGTCGAACGCGCAGGACGGCTGGAATGAGAAGTTGAAGTCGAGGATCAGGGTCCCCTCGATCGGGTCACCACCGAGGTCGGCACTCTTGGCGGCGTCGATGAGATAGCGGCCGGCGCCGTAGGTCTCGGTCCCGTTCGTGGCATCCCGGAAGGCAAGGAACAGGCCGCCGGCGTAGCCCTCCATCCAGAACACCGACAGGCTGCCCTCGCCGCCCTTGAACGGGATCGCCACCGTGCCGATCCGGTGGAACGCAAGCGTGTCCGCACCACTGTTCGGGAGGGCGATCGCATGCTGGGCATCCGACCCCACCGCGAGCCCGCCGGTCGCGAAGCCGCTGGTCGCGAGGCCGCTGGTCGCGGGCGGGCGATCCGTCTCGAGCCGGAGCTCGAACCGCAGGTCCGCGTCGTACGGCCAATGATGGGCGCGGAACGCCGACCGGTCCGCCTCCGGGACGGGTGACCGGGGATGTGTCCGGAACAGTCGCTCGCGCGTCGCGACCCAATGCTTCCAGGCGATCTCCGGGCTCTCCGCGGTCATCGCCCGGACGTCCGCGTACAGCTCCGCGACGCGACGTCGCCAATCGGCGAGCTCGAGCTCGGTCCCGGGATCCGCGGCCATGCGTCGAGTATCCGCCCCGGCCGGCCGGCCGTCTACGACGGCGCCGCTCGGTCTACGATGGCCTCGACGTGGCACCAGGAGGAGACGGCGTGACGGGACAGGCGGAGATCGGGGTGTTCGGCGGATCGGGCTTCTACTCGCTGCTCGACGACGTCCGCGAGGTCAAGGTCGACACCCCGTACGGACCCCCGTCCGACAGCCTGTTCCTGGCCGACGTCGCCGGCCGAAGCGTCGCATTCCTGCCGCGTCACGGCCGCCGCCACACCATCCCGCCCCACCGGATCAACTTCCGGGCGAACGTCTGGGCGATGAAGGCGCTCGGGGTCAAGGCGGTCATCAGCCCGTGTGCCGCCGGGAGCCTGAAGCTCGACGTCGCGCCCGGCGACTTCGTCGTATGCGACCAGTTCGTCGATCGCACCAGCGGGCGAGCCGACACGTTCTACGACGGGCCGATCGTCAGCCACGTCAGCTCGGCCGACATCTACGACCCGGTGCTGCGCCGGATCGCGGTCGAGGTCATCCGTGAGCACGGGATCACCGTCCACGACGGCGGCACGGTGGTCGTCATCCAGGGCCCGCGCTTCTCGACGAAGAGCGAATCGAAGTGGTTCGGCGATGCCGGCTGGGAGGTCATCAACATGACCCAGTACCCCGAGGCGTATCTCGTCCGCGAGCTGGGCATGGCCGTCGTCAACATCAGCCTGATCACCGACTACGACGCCGGCGTCCATGAGGGAACGGAAGCGGTCGACGCCAGGAGCGTGCTGGAGGTCTTCGAGCTCAACGCGGCCCGCATCCAGAAGGTCGTGCTCGACATGATCCGCCGCTTCCCGGCGGACCTCGACGCTCTCGGCGCGGCGGACATGCTGAGGTTCACCCGCGGCGACGGGCATGCCAGCTCGCCCGAGGACATCCGCCTGTTCGAGACCGGGCTGTGAGGACCGGACCCGCGTCGTGACGCCAGCCGACCCGCCGCCGATCGGGGTCGCGCTCCGATCGATCCGTGCGACCCCGGAATGGTGGCTCCAGGGGGCGCGCCGGCTCGACGCGGCTGGCTATGCCGGGATCTGGTCCTGGGATCACTTCGTCGGCAAGGGCGACCGGACGGTCCCGGTGGTCGAGGCCTGGACGATGCTGACGGCCGCTGCCGCGACCACCGAGCAGGCCACCGTGGGGACGTTCGTCGCCAATGTGATGAACCGGCATCCGGCCGTCCTGGCGCGGATGGCGACCACCCTCCAGGACCTGACCGGCGGCCGGGTCATCCTGGGGATCGGCATCGGCGGCCATCCGGCCGAGCACCGAGCCCTCGGGATCCCGTTCCCTGAGGCACCCGAGCGGGTCGCCCGCCTGGAGGAAGCGATCGCGGTACTCCGCGCGATCTGGAGCGGCGGCCCGGTCACCCGCCCCTCTCGGTTCTATCCGCTCGACGACGCCGTGGTCAGCGTCGGTTCGAGTCCGCCACCACCGATCGTCATCGGTGGCGAATCGACCGCCGGCGCCCGCCTGGCCGGCCGGCTCGGTGACGGCTGGTCGCCCTTCGACTCGACGTTCGAGCGGGATCTGCCGGCCTACCTCGAAGCGCTCGAGGCGGCCGGCCGACAGCGGGTGGGTCAGCGGCTCCTCGTCGGGATCCAGGGCGACGATTGGCTGGCCGAGCACAGCAGCATCGCCGGCAGCCCGTGGATCGAGGCTCCTCGCGAGACCTGGGCTCGCTGGCGCGAGGCCGGGGCGGACGGCGTGATCCTGCTGGCGCGAACCACCGCGGACGTCGACGCGCTCGTGGCGGCTGCCCAGCGCTGGTAGGTCGAGAACGACCCCTCGCGCCGTCCGTGGCACCATGCACCGGTGACGCCCTCGTCCCCGCCCGCCGAGCTTACCCAGTCCTGCGTCCGCTGCGGAGCAACGGTCCCGCTCGGGACGTCGATGTGCGAGAACTGCAACCCGCTCGGACTCAAGCAGCCGGCGGCCTCGCAGGCCCACGGGACGGTCCTCCTGGCGATCGTGGCGGCGGTCATCTTCCTGGCCGTGCTCGGGCGAGTCGCCATCGCCGGGATCGGGCCGTTCAAAGGCGCGGTCGGGAACGTGGTCTCGGCTCCGCCCGGCCTGGCGGTGACCTTGACCGTGACCAACCTGGGCACGACCGCGGGGTCGTCGACCTGTCGCGTCTACGATCCGTCCGTCCCCGGCATCGGGCCTGAGTCGGCCTTCATCACCAGCCCGCGCATCCCACCGGGGGACACGATCTCGTTCTCGCAGCAGGTCGCCATCCTCGGATCGGTCGTCCGGCCGCTGGCCGTCGACTGCACCGGGCCGTGACGATCGGCCGATTCGCGGCCGAGCTCGGCCTGGCGACGGATCTCGCGGATCGCGCGGGCGCATTGCTGGTCGACCGCCTCGGACGGGTCGGCGACGTCCGCCACAAGAGCCCGAAGGACATCGTGACCGAGGTGGACCACCTCAGTGAGGCGCTGATCCTGGACGCCATCCGCGCGGCGTTCCCGGATGACGGGATCCTGGCCGAGGAGTCGGGCGGGAGCGGCGGCCGGAACGGTCGGGTCTGGGTCGTCGATCCGCTCGATGGGACGATCAACTACGCGAACGGCATCCCCCTGTTCTGCGTCGCGATCGGCCTCGTCGTCGGCGGCCGGCCGGTCGTCGGCGTGGTCCGCGATCCGATCCGCGGCGAGACGTTCGCCGCGACCGCCGACGGTCCGGCGACGCTCGATGGCCGCCCGATCCGGGCGAGCGACAAGGCACTGCTGTCCGACTATGTCGTCTCGCTGACGCTCGACGGAGCGTCGCTGGCCGAGCGGCTCGCGCGGATCAACGAGGCGATCCGGGTGACCCG
>JADGQI010000012.1 GCA_017881905.1 Chloroflexota bacterium | reverse complement strand
TCCGTTGCCGACCTTCCAGTCGCCGCAGCCGCCCGACCCCGCGGCGGCGATGCCGACCTTCCAGCCGCCGCAGCCGCAGCCGCAGCCCGCGTACCAGATGCCCCAGCCGCAACCGGTGTCGCCCGTGCCCGCCCAGCGATCGGGGCCGCGCAAGCGAGGGATCGTCGACGTCATCCTCGTCGTCGCGGCGGTCTTCGCGGTCGGTGGGGTCGGGTTCGCCCTTGGTCGTGCCACGGCACCGGCCGCGACGATCGCCCAGACCGGTGGTCGCGGCACCGGCCAGCTCGGCAACGGCCAGTTCGGTGGCGGGCAGTTCCCGAACGGCGGTGAATTCCCGAACGGCGGCCAGTTCGGTGGCGGGCAGGGCGGCAACGGCGGCTTCGGCCGCGGGCTCGGCATCACCCTGAGCGGCCAGGTGACCGACATCACGGCCGATCACCTCACGCTCAAGCTGGCCAGCGGCCAGTCGATCCAGATCGCCCTCAGCGGCACGACCACCTACAACACCCAGTCGCCGGCGACCGCGTCCGCCGTCACGACCGGCAGCACCGTCGAGATCCAGGTGGCTCGCGGCGCTGGTGGCACCGGCAGCGGTGGTGGCACCGGCAACGGCGGGACCCCGCAGCTTGGCGCGGCCTCGAGCGTGACGGTCGTCCCGAAGTGACCCGGGCAGCTGCTCGGCCGACCTGCGTCGGTCGAGCAGCCTCCACCCCGTCCGAGTAGCGTTCCCGTATGCACGTGCTCGTCGTCGAGGACGATCCGCGCCTGGGTCGGCTCCTCAGGCGACTGCTCGAGGAAGAGCGGCACGTGGTCGAGCTCGCCACCGACGTCCGCTCGGCGCTCGAACTGGCGGAGGAGGTCGGTGGGCTCGAGGCGATCGTGCTCGACGTCGGGCTGCCGGACGGGTCCGGGCTGGACGTCGCCCGGCGTCTCCGGGCGACGGGCTCGACCATCCCGATCCTCATCCTGACCGCCCGCGACACGGTCGTCGACCGGGTCACCGGTCTCGATGCCGGCGCCGACGACTACCTGGTCAAGCCGTTCGCCTTCGAGGAGCTTGCGGCGAGGCTTCGGGCCCTCGCGCGCCGAGCCGGTGGCCACGAGGCCGTCCGCTCGGGGCTTCGTCTCGAAGTCGGCTCGATCGCCCTCGACGAGGCGCGTCGTGAGGTGACCGCCGACGGCAAGCGCGTCGAGCTCAGCCCGCGCGAGTTCTCGCTGCTCGAGTACTTCCTTCGGCACCCCGGTGAGGCGCTGACCCGGGACCGCCTGCTCGACCATGTCTGGCCGTCCGGCGTCGCCGTCACGCCCAACGCCGTCGACGCCTACGTCCACTACCTGCGCGACAAGCTCGGACCGTCCGGCGACCGGATCCGGACCCTGCGCGGGATCGGCTACCGGCTCGAGGACTCGGCGTGAGCACCCTCCAGACCGGCGACGCCCGGCTGCTCGCGCGCGTCCGCTGGCACCTGATCGCCTGGAGCGGCGGGATCGTCCTCGTGGTGCTGGTGGCCCTCGGGGTCGTCCTGACGATCGCCGTCGCACGCTCGCTCGAGGCGACGGGCACGACCCAGCTGACCGAGCGTGCGAACACCCTGACCCGGATCATCCACAACGATCCGGACGGCGGGGCGGGCCCTGGACGGCCGCCGGTCGGGATCGCCTTCGGCGGCCCGTCGTCGGGCACGTTCGCGTTCGTGGTCCCGCCGAGCGGGGCGATCATCGCTCCCGCCGACCTCGACCTGTCTGCCGGGCTGCCGGACGCCGCGGCGATCGCGGCCGCCCGCCTGACCGGCGCCGTCGACATCCGGACGGTCGACGTGGCCGGCACACCGGTCCGGCTCCTGAGCGAGCCGGTCGATCGTGGCGGGATCGTCTACATCCTGCAGGTCGGCCAGGACATCACCGCCGAACGCAAGACGATGACGACGTTGATCACGGTCCTCGCGGTCGGCGGCCTCGCGGCGATCATGGCCGCGCTCGTCGCCGGCGGGATGAACGCGCGCCGGGCGCTCGTCCCGATCCGGGACGCCCTGCGCCATCAGCGTGAGTTCGCCGCCGACGCGAGCCACGAGCTGCGGACGCCGCTGGCCGTCGTCCGGGCAAGTGCCGAGCACCTGCGCCGCAATCCGGATCGGCCCGTCCGCGAGGTCGGATCGGCCGTCGACGACATCACGGCCGAGGTCGACCACCTGACGTCGCTGGTCGAGGACCTGCTGTTGCTCGCACGGAGCGATTCCGGTGCCGTCGAGCTCGCCCGCGAGCCGGTCGACCTGGCCGACGTCGCGACCGATGCGAGCGCGGCGCTGGCTCCGCTCGCGGCGGCCTCGCAGGTGCGGATCAGCGTCGATCCTTCGCCCGCCGAGGTGGTCGGCGACGCGGCCCGTCTTCGGCAGCTGGTGACGATCCTGGTCGACAACGCGATCCGCCACGGACCGCTCGGCGGGACCGTCGCGGTGGCCGTCCGGAGCGATCCCCGCGATGCGACCCTGACCGTGGATGACGACGGCCCGGGGATCCCCGCAGCGGATCGCGAGCGGGTCTTCGACCGGTTCTGGCGCGCGCCAGATGCGCGACCGGGAGGGACCGGCCTCGGACTGGCCATCGGGGCCTGGATCGCCGAACAGCACGGTGGGACGATCGCGGCGACGGAACGGCCGGGCGGCGGATCGCGCTTCATCGTCCGGCTGCCGATCGCCGGCTCGGCCTGACCCTCAGGCGGCGACGACGAGGTCCCGACCCGCGGCCTTGGCCATCGCGAGACCGACGTCGGCGGCCGTCAACAGGTCGTCCGCGCTGTGGGCCGAGTCCTCGACCCGGGCGCAACCGGCCGACACGGTCGCGTGGAGCGGCGCCCCATCGGCTCCGTTGAACGAGCGGGCGGCCCAGGCGGTTCGGACCTCGTTGGCGATCCGGACCGCGTCATCGAGGGTGGCCCCGTCGAGCACCGCCACGAATTCCTCGCCGCCGTAGCGCGCGACGAGATCGCTCGCCCGGAACCGCTCGTCGAGCAGCTCGCCGAACCCACGCAGGACCATGTCGCCGACGCGATGGCCGTGGCGCTTGTTGAACGCCCCGAACCGGTCGAGATCGAACAGGATGACTGCCGCCGGCCGGCGGTCGGCCGGATCACGGCGCCGCGCGGCCAGGAACCGGTCCAGGGACGCGTCGAGATGGCGCCGGTTGAACAGACCGGTGAGCGGGTCGCGGATCGACGCCTCGGTGACGTCGGCGTGCAGGAACGTGTTCGTGATCGCCAGGGCGACCTGGGTCCCGAGGACCTCGAGGACCTCGCGCTCGATCCGGCTGAACGGCTCGGCCAGCTCGTTCCGGGTGAGGCTCAACGCACCGACCACCACCCCGTCGCGGATGAGCGGCTGAGCGATCGCCGCCAGCACGTCGTTGACCTTCGCGCCGCGCACATCCGCCGGGAAGCGCTCCCGATCGAGCGCCTCGTCGACGACGACGGACCGATCCCGGATCGCCCGCCCCGACACCCCCTCGCCGGGACGGATCTCTGCCCCCAGGAAGCTCAGGTCGCCGCCGCTCATCCCCCGGATGAAGTACTGGCCGGTCGACCGGTCGAGGACGGTCAGGACCACGATGTCGCTGTCGAGCACACGCCGGACGCCCGCCACGATGGTCGGATAGACCGTGTCGGTGACCAGGCTGCCGGTGACCGAATTGCCGAACGCGGTCAGACGCTGGAACAGGTCCGCACGCTCGGCGAGCGAGCGGCGTTCGCGGGCAAGGGCCAGGGCCGACGCGAGCCGATCGGCGACGAGCACGACCGAGCCGAAGTCGGTCTCGTCGAGCGCATCCGCGTCGGCCTCGACATTGACGATCCCGAGGAGGTCGTCGTCGACGACGAGTGGTGCACAGATCTCGCTGGTGACCCCGGGCGCGACCGCGATGAAATCCGGATCCCGCGCCGTGTCGGTGACCAGCTCGGCGCGGTGGGTCCGGATGACCCGACCGATGACGCCGGTCGTCCCGTCGAATGTCTCGATCGCGTCGGCATAGCCGCGCTGGGCTCCGAGCCGGACCCGCTCGCCGTCGGCGAGGTAGATCGACACATGCGGGTAGCCGAGCTCGTGGTGGAGCAGGTCCATGACCTGCTCGAGGACCTCGTGCTCCGGCCCGCGCGCCGCCAGGGCCCGACCGGCCGCCTCGACGGCGGCCACGTGACGGTTCCGTCGCCGCCCGTCGGCCAGGGTCTGGCGAAGGCGGCCGAGCGCTTGCTCGAGCGACGACACCGTTCGGCGGGTCCCGACGACGAGGATCGCCGTGACCGAGGCGAGGACGAGCCCACGCTGGACGGCCATCGCCAGCCCCTCCCCGGTGAGCAGCGCCGGGCCGAGATAGGCAACGGCGGCCAACGACGCGATGATCGCCGCCTCACGCCCGCCGTACGCCGCGGCCATCGTGATGACCGGGATGGCCAGTGCGGTCAACGGGCGGAACCCGGCGTTCCCGGTCTGGTTGGCGACCGCCGTCACGAACGCCAGCGCCAGCGCCAGGCGGGGGACCGGTCGGGTGAGCCAGCCGACGTGGCGACCGTGGACCGGCGCCGCCGACAGCAGGACCTGGATGAGGACGTACAGCACCGCCACGGCGATGACCCCGGTCGACCCGGCTTGGGGAGCGCTGACATGGACGAGGATCGTCGGGACGGCGAGCCCGATCGCGAGCAGGACGTGCGGGTCGTCGGCGGTCCGTCGCACGGTCCGCCGCAGTCTTCGGGCGGGATCCGGGCGCGACGCGGTCCGCGCCCGGCCTGCCACGGTCGTCGACATCGTCCGAGTGTCGGAGCCGCCCGGTGCTCGCGGCCACCACCCGTGGGTCATGCCCCGGTAGGGCGTTCGGACTACCCGCTGGTGGGTCGGTCAGGCCATCGCCGGGGCGGACGCGAGTCGGACGAGTCGGTCGTCCTCCCCGGTCAGGTTCGCCTCGGCCCAGGCGAGCGCGCGCTCGTCGTGGGTGAACACGACGACCTGCCGCGTTCGGCTGGTCTCGTGCAGGAGGTCGAGCAGCTCGAATGCGCGGACCCGGTCGGACTGGACCGTGACCTCGTCGCAGATCAACGGCGCCACTTCGCCCTGGGTCACCAGCTGCTCGGTCATCGCCAGGCGGAGAAGGAGATAGATCTGCTCACGGGTCCCGTGCGACAGGCGTTGGGCGTCCCGCCAGCGGCCACCGTCGGCCGCCTTGACCCGGACCGCCAGGTCGGCGGGATTGACCGCCGCCTCGACGTATCGGCCGCCGCTGATCCGCGGAAGCTCCGCCGCGATCGCCGCGCCGAGGACGGGTGCCAGGTCGCGATGGATCCGCGTCTCGGCTGCGCGGAGCAGGCCGAGCGTCGTCTGGAGGACCCGGTCGAGGTCGGTCACCCGGCCGAGCTCCGTCTCGGCCGCGGCCAGCCGCTCCTCGGCCTCAGCCACGCTGTCGAGCCCGCGTTCCACCTCGGCCAGCTGCCCGGCGAGGCGATCGGCATCGGCGTGGGCCGCGATCGTCTCCCCCTCGAATCGGGTGATGCGGCCCTCGGGGTCCGGCCCGGGATCGACGTCCGCGACGACCGTCGGGTCGAGTCCGCGGGTCGCCGTGGACGCTCGGGAGGCGAGCCGATCCGCCTCCGTCCGGAGGTCCGTGACGGAGCGCCCGTCGAGGAGCGTCGCGAGCTCCTGCCATCCGCGCATGGCCGCCTCATCGGCGGCGCTCGCGGCGGCCCTCTGCGCCTGCCACGCGCGGAGCTCGTCGGCGAGCTCCGCCGGCCCACGGGCCGCTCCGGTCCCCTCGTCCAGCAGGCCCGCCTGCGCCGCGGCCTGGCGCAGGTCGACCTCGATCCGTGCGAGCCGGGCGTCGACCTCGCTGGCGTTCCGCTCCAGGTCGCGTCGGGCGGTGACGGCCGCGCGGAGCGTCGCCGCCCCACTGGCCTCGCCGGCCCGGGTGGCCCGCATCCGGCAGTCGACCAGGTATCGATCGAAGGCGCCGTCCAGATCGTCGGGCGTCGCCGAGGTCCCGTGCGCGACGAGCAGCCGCTCGAGCGCGCTCGCCGCATCGGCCAGGGCGGCCGTCCGCTCCGCGTCCAGCCGGTCCCATGCCGCTCGGCGATCCTCGAGCGCCTCGACCGGCGAGGGTGAGGTCGCCGTCGGGCTCGGGCCCTGGCTCCGGCCCGTGGGCGATCGGGCGAGCCCGATGACGGCGACTAGCCCGAGCCCGACCGCGCCGGCCAGGAGTGCGAAGCCGACGAGCGGCAGGGCGGCGGCGATCATCGCGAGGCCGACCGCCCCGACGACGATCGCCGCGCCTCCGAGCAGGCGGTCGGATCGGCCGGTCGCGCGGTCGGAAGGCGCGCGGGGCTCGGGCGGCCGGATCGCGCCGTTCGCCGGAGCCGCCGGCGCGGGGCGCTCCCCGACGAGCCGGAGCGCCTCGACCCCGCGGTCGTAGGCGGTCTTGGCCCGCACGACCTCCTCGGCGGGGACGAGGTCGCCGGTCGGCTCGGTCGGCAGCATCGCCAGCCGGCGATCCAGGTCCTCCGCGCTGTCGCCCTCGAGGGAGACCGGCGACGGGCGGGAGTCCCAGGCATCGAGCGCGGCCGCGACACGGTCGCGCAGCTCGTCGCGGGCGACGATCCCCGAGGGGGCGCCGTCCGGGTACCGGGCCGCCAGCTCGATCGCCCGATCGGCGTTGCGGGCGGCCGCCTCGGCGCGTTTGACCGCCACCGCCGCGACGAGCGGCCGGGCGACGGCGTCGGCCCGATCGGCCCGGTCCCGGGCGGCGTCCGCGGCCGCGACCAGCTCGAGGTAGGCGGCGTGCCGCTCACGGGTGGCGGTCAGCCGGTCCGTGGCGGACTCGACCGCCAGGCGCGCCCGGCGCAGCGGTTTCGTACTGTTGGCCCGGTCCTCGCCGACCTGCGCCCGGCGGAAGTCCTCGAGTCGATCGATCGCGGCCGCGGCCGTCGCGTCCGTCCCGCGGGTCGCGGCGGCCCGCTGGATGTGCTCCTGGAGCAGGTCGGGGTCGCGGGCGATGGCCAGCAGCTCGGCCTGGCCGATGCAGGCCGTCGCAAGGAACGCGCGGCGGTCGAGCCCGAGCCAGCGCGAGCCGTCGGGGCTGCCCTCGAACATGATCTCGTTGGAGACATCGAGTCCGAGCGCGATGTCCGTCGCGCGACAGGCGACCTTGCCCGCCAGGTCCTGGCGGATCTCGATCCGGCGGCCGTCGGCCAGGCGCACGAGGACCTCCGCCTCCCAGCGCTCGTCGTCCCACGGCTTGTGGAGGTCGCGGAACTCGCGGTCCTCGCCGGTCAGCCCGCCTCGGCTCCGGCGCACGCCGCACAGACCCGCGTAGAGGGCGGCGTGCCAGCTCGACTTGCCGGCCTCGTTCGGACCGTGGACCACGGTCATCCCCGGGGCGAGGTCGAGGGTCGCGTCGATCAGTGGGCCGAAGGCGTGGGCGATGACCCGCTCGATCCGCACGCTCAGGCGACGTCCAGGTCGTCGCGTCCGTCGAGCGCGCGCAATCCCGTGATCAGGACCCGCGCCGCGAGGTCGGGATCGAGCTCCGCGGCCCCGACGTCGCGGACGAACTGACCGCGGACGGTCGACTCCTCGAGCAGCGAGCTCAGATCGTAGGCCGGGCGGACGCCGCTCATCCGGACGACGGTGCCGTCCAACCCGGCGAACAGCGGTTCGAGGTCGGCCGCCGACAGCTCGACATCGGCGGCGATCTCGCCGCTGAGGGTCAGCCGGACGGTCCCGTCGACGCCGACGAGGGCCAGGGCGACGGCGTCCTTGATCTCCTGGCGCGTGGCGGCGCCGCCGACGTCAAGAGCGATGTCGTGGACCCGGCTCGTCGCGACCGCGACTCGTCGTCGGTCGACCGACCCGTCGGGCCCGACGACCGCGATGACCGCGCCACGATCGCGGTCCTCGCCGAACGTGAGCGGGTCGGGGTTGCCCGGGTAGGTGTGTCGCTTGGCGTCACGCGGCGCGTGGAAGTGGCCGAGGAACGCGTGATCGAGCCCGCTTGCTTCGACCTCCCAGGCGTCGAACGCGGCATGCGGCGCCTTGCCGGTCTCCTGGAAGGCCAGCCCGCCGCGCTCGGCGGCGTGGAACAGGCCCAGGTTGACGCCGGACCGGTCGACCTTGAACCCGTCGAGGAAGTCGTCCGTGTTGGCCGGCGCACGATGCGCCCCGCCCCACAGCGTCAGTCCGTCGGCCAGCGGGACCGGGGCCAGCCGGGCCTCGTCGAAGACGTGGACGTTCGAGGTCCAGTCGATCCGCTCGTAGGCGCTCGCCGGTCCGAACCAGTCGTGATTGCCCGGGGCGAGATAGACGGGGATCGGATCGAGCCGGGCGAACGCCTCCCGCAGGAACGCAGCCGTGTCCGGGGTGATCCGCTCGTGCTCGTACAGGTCGCCGCCGCTGAGGACGGCGTCGACGCCCTCGGCGCGCGCGAGCTCGACGATCCGAAGGAGCGTGGACCGCAGGTTCTCGCGACGGGCCCGTGCGCTGGCCGGCGTCGCCCAGGCGAACTGCGCATCGAGATGCAGATCTGAGAAGTGGAGGAGCTTCACCGGCCGAGCGTCCGACGGCGGACCGGGGCCGGCCGAGCGTCGGTGTCGCCGTGATATCGCACGGTCCCCAACGGTACACCAGGCGGCCGGGTCGGCGGGTCCCACCCACGGGGACGACCCGGCTGGCGTGCCGGGCCCGGTCCTAGAATGGATCGGGTGAGCCAGACCACCAGGACCGCCGCGGCCGATGCGACCTGGGTCCCGCGCGCCACGCTCGGCAGCGCCGACTACGCCAGCCCCGAGGTCCTCGCCGAGGAACGCGAGCGGATCTGGTTCGGCGACTGGATCTGCGTCGGCCGGTCCGAGGAGGTCGCCGAGCCGGGGCGGTACATCGTCCGCGACATCGCCGGCGAGTCGATCTTCGTGACCCGCAACCAGGAGGGGCGGCTCCGGGCCTTCTACAACGTGTGCAGTCACCGGGGGACCCGGTTCCTCGACGAGCCCGTGGAGGGCGACCGGGTCCGCCGTGCGTTCAAATGCCCATACCACGCCTGGTCGTTCGACCTCGACGGGCGGCTCATCGGCACGCCGAACGTCCACGAGGACGAGTGCTTCGAGCGCGACCGCCATCCGCTCTACGACATCGCGGTCGACGAGTACGCCGGGTTCCTGTTCGTCGACCTGACCCGGGACGAGCCCCGGCCGCTGCTCGACGCGCTGACCGACGGCGCCGAGACGATCACCGCCTTCGAGCGCTACCGGCTGGACGAGCTGCGGATCGGTGTCCGGCTGTCGTACGAGGTCGAGGCGAATTGGAAGATCGTGGTCGAGAACTACAACGAGTGCCTCCACTGTCCGACGATCCATCCGGAGCTGGTCGAGCTTGTCCCCTTGTTCCGCTTCGGCGAGGTCTGGGACGAGGAGTCACGCGACGACGGCAACCGGATGGCCGACGGGGCGACCAGCTTCAGCCGCTCGGGCAGCTCGAGGCTCCCGCGCTTCCCCGGCCTGGACCCCGACGACGAGCACATGTACTACGGGACCTTCCAGTTCCCGAACCTGATGCTCAACCTCCATCCGGACAGCGCGATGTACTACATCCTCTATCCGCGGGGCCCGGCCCATACCACGGTCGTCTCGGAATACCTCTTCCGGCCCGAGACGATCGCCGACCCGGCGTTCGACCCATCCGCCGTGGTCGAGCTGTGGGACCTGATCAGCAAGCAGGACTGGGCGGTCTGTCAGCGGGCCCAGACCGGTGTCTCGTCGCGAGCGTTCACCCGCGGGGTCTACCCCCGCCAGGACCGCTTCCTGTTCTGGTTCAACGAGCAGTGGCGAGCCCGGATGGGGCGCCCGCAGCTCGGCTAGCCCACCGGCACGTCGTCCGGCAACGGGAACCAGCGAAGCGTCTCGAAGTCGGCGTCGACCTCGGGATGGCCGGGTGCGACGGTCGGGAGCGGCGGGTCGGCGAGGATCGCCCGCCCGGCCTCGAGGTACCCGGTGAGCGCGGACTCCGGCTCGGAGCGGTGGTGGAGCGGGAACGTCATCCGTCCGTCGAGGTACCCGACATCCGCCAGGCTCATCGGCGGTTCGGCGGTCCCGGCCGCGTGGAGCCACAGCCCTGAGTCGGGTTCGAACCGGTAGTGGGGGAGCAGGCGCCAGCCGTCGCTGGCGACGAGCTCGACGGCCCCGAGGATGAACTCGAACACGGGCTCGCTGATGAAGTAGTTGAAGTTGACCCGGACCCAGCCGGGCTTGATGCCCTCGGATCCGCGAGCGATCTCCCGTTCGAACTCGTGCGAGCGCTCGAGGTCGATGCCGAGCAGCCGATGGCCGTACGG
The DNA here is from genome assembly GCA_017881905.1 of Chloroflexota bacterium. GTDB lineage: Bacteria > Chloroflexota > Limnocylindria > Limnocylindrales > CSP1-4 > Chersky-267. Next base: position 4,391 of record JADGQI010000012.1, on the reverse strand, counting down.
ACCGGCACACGAGCACCCGCCCCGCGACTGGATCCCGAACAGGTCGTTGAGCAGCGCGACCACGAAGTTGTGGTGGAGGTAGCGGGACGACCCAGTGGGTCCCGGATGGCGGACGACGAACGACACGATCGACAGCCGGTCGAGGGCGGGGTTGCCCAGGATGTCGATGTTCGGATGGCGCGACCAGCGGTCGATCGCACGCCGGATGAACGACTCCTCGCGCTCCCGGATGACGTCGGTCCCGACGGCCTCCTTGAGCCCGAACACGAGCCCGGCCCGGATCGACTCCACGATCGCCGGGGTCCCGCCCTCCTCGCGGTGCTCGATGTCGGACAGATAGCGATGCTCGGTCGGGTTGACATACGCGACCGTGCCCCCGCCCGGTACCGACGGGACGCGGTTCCGGAACAGCTCGCGCCGGGCGACCAGGACGCCGGGCGTGCCCGGCCCGCCGATGAACTTGTGGGGTGAGATGAAGATCGCGTCCTTGTAGGCCAGGGGATCGGCGTCGCCGTGGGCGAACGGGCCCATCTCGATCGAGACGTACGGCGCGGCGGCCGCGAAGTCCCAGAACGACAGGGCTCCATGGCGATGGAGCAGGATCGAGATCGCACGGACGTCGCTGATCACCCCGGTCACGTTCGACGCGGCCGAGAAGGAGCCGATCTTGAGCGGCCGGTCGGCGTGGGCGATCAGCTCGCGCTCGAGGTCGGCCAGGTCGATCCGGCCATCGTGGTCCTCGGGGATGACCACCACGTCGGCCAGCGACTCGCGCCATGGCAGCTCGTTGCTGTGATGCTCGTACGGACCGATGAACACGACCGGCCGCTCGTCCGCCGGGATGCGCTCCGCCAGGTCGTAGCGGTCGGCGAGGTCCGCGGGCAGGCGGATCTCGAGGCAGTCGATCAGCCGGTCGATCGCCCCGGTCGAGCCCGATCCGGCGAACAGCACGACGTGGTCCGCCACGGTCCCGCCGACGGACTCGCGGATGATCCGGCGCGCGTCCTCGCGGAAGCGGGTCGTCTGGAGCCCCGTCCCGGACGACTCGGTGTGGGTGTTGCCGTACAGGGGGAGCACGGCGGCGCGGATGAAATCCTCGATGAACCCGAGGGAACGACCCGACGCCGTGTAGTCGGCATAGGTGACTCGCCGCAGCCCGAACGGACCGAGGACGGCGGCGTCGTCACCGATCACGCTCGCCCGGATCGCCTCGATGAGCGACGTGGTCTCGTCCATGGACACCTATCGTAGACCCCGGAGATGAGGAAGCCGCCGCGCCCGGCCATCGTCGGGACGCGGCGGCTTCGCAGGTCCTCGCGGACTACATCGCCTTGGCCTTGAGCTGCTGGTACTCCGCGTCGGTGATCGCGCCCGACGCCTTGAGCTGATCGAGTTTGGCGATCTCGTCGGCTGGGCTGTAGCCCGCCGCGCGTCGCTGTTGCTGTTCGATCTCGGCCATCATCTGCTTGTCCTGCTCGGTCATCTTCGGTCGGGTGATCAGGTAGATCAGGATGCCGAGCAGCGGCAGGATGAAGATGGCCAGGATCCAGATCGCCTTCCATCCGCCGCTCAGGTCGTTCCGCCGGAAGATGTCGGCGAAGACCATGATGAACATCCAGATCAGCATGAACCAGAAGAAGAACGCGATCATCGTCCAGAGCACGTCCCCGAACGTCGCCGTGCCGATCGTGTTGTTCGAGTAGCAGCCGGCGAGGACGAGCAGCAGGACGCCGACCAACCCCGCCAGCCGGAGGTGCAGCTTCCCGGATCGGATCAACGGACTCAGGTGCATGGGTCCCACTCCTGTTCAGATGCAGAGGTCTGCCGTGGGCCAAGTGTAGTCGAGCGGTCGCTCAGCGCGACGCCGAATCGGGGTCCGCGCGGACGGTCGTCAGCTCGGCTGGGTGATTCGAACGTCGTCGATCTCGACCTCGACCAGGTTGCCCGGCCCGCCGTCGACGGCCTCGAACCTGAGGTGGACGGTCTGCCCGGCCCAAGGGTCCATCGAGATCGACGCGGATCGCCACCGACCGTCGGTATCGACCGGCTTCCCGGTCAGGCCGAAGACCTCGGTCCGGGTCCCGTCCTGGGCCTCGACGACCGCCTTGAAGGTGTCCGCGGAGGTCGACGCGGCGTCGTGGGCGAACACGTAGCGGAAGGTCAGGTGTTGTCCGCTCGTCGCCGGAAGGTCGATCGCGGCCGACCGGACGGTCGACGAACCGTCGAGGTCCGAAGCCGTGGGCTTGGCCCCGGCGCGACTCCCCGTCACCAGGACGTCGCGGCCGGACGTCGCCGTCCCGAGCTGCTTGGATCCGAACCGGCTGGTCGGTGCCGGGTCGGCTCGGGCGAACCGCCCGGCCGCCGGTGCCGTGTCCGTGCCGTCCGGGTTCACGGTCCAGCCTCGGGCGACTTCGAGGTCGTCGTCGAACGCGCCGCAACGGGCGATCCGCAGGGCGGCCCCGAGGACCGCGTACGGACAACCGGCGCGCTCCATCAGGTAGAGCACCGCCTCCCTGTTGCGACCCGTCTCCGAGGCGATCTTCGAGTCGTCGGGGTAGTCCTTGATCGACATCTCGAAGGTGTAGGCGAAGATCCGGTACGTGCCGTACTCGTAGTCCTTGGTCGTGCCCCGGGTGATGTACAGGTCGCTCGCCTGTTCGGGACGATAGCCGTTCGTCGTCGCCATGTGCCGCCCGATCCTGGCCAGCGCGGCATGGTCGTCGGCCGTCATGTCGGCGGGGATGTCGGTCAGGGTATAGCCGTACGGCCACATCACCAGCCGGCCGAGCTCGTGGAACGAGATGGCCGCCCGGATCTGCTGTCGGCCGTCGACGACCCGGCTGGCCAGGAAGTCGCGCATCGCCCGCGTCTCCGGCGCGGAGAACGGGCGTGGCCCGTGGTAGGTGATCGCCAGCGGGTTCGAGCTCGTCCGGCCACCGAGGCCCCAGCGATACCCGTAGTTGCGGTTGAGATCGGTCCCGATCGCCGTCGAGCCGGGCGTGGCCTGGCGGTTCTTCCGCCAGAACCAGTAGCGGCCGCCGTGGATGTCGTACTCGGCTCCGTCGGGGTTGACCAGGAAGACGATGTAGATCTCGCGGGTGTTGACGATATTCGTGATCCGCGGATCCGTGCCGTACCCGTCGACGAGCCAATGGAAGATGTGGAGGGTCATCTCGACGCCCATATGCTCGTCGGAGTGATGGCTGCCGTCGAACAGGACCTCGGGCTCGTTCTCGTCGACGCCGACGTTGTCGGAGACCTTGACCGCCCATAGCTGGCGGCCCTTGTAGCTCTGGCCGATCGAGAAGAGCTTGACGATGTCGGGGTGGGCCGCGGCGACCTGGGCGATCTCGGTCGTCAGCTCCGTGTAGCTGTGATAGCCCTCCCAGCCCTTCGGGAACTCCGTCCCGCGGGCGGGGGCGGCCGCGCCGAGGCCGGCCATGAGAAGGACGGCGAGCGCGACGGACAGGCGCGGAAGGGCACGGCGCGACGGACGCATCGCCCGAAGTGTGCGCCGCCGACGCCGCGGCCGCCAGCCGACCAAGGGGTCAGCACGGCCGGCCGGTCGTCCGGGGCGTGCCCTGGCTCGGGTGTGACACCCGTCCCCGGGGCTCGTAATCGCAGCGACAGGTCGAGCGCGAGACCCTGACCCCGGCCGATCTTGCCAGACGCATCGCATCGAAGGACGGACCGATCACGCTCGAGACTTCGAGCCGGACCTCCGGGCCGGCACGCCACCTGCCGCTGCTGGCCGTTGTCGCGCTCGGCCTCGGGCTGCGACTGATCGCCGCCTACGTCGTCTTCCCGGGCCAGGGGTACGCCGGCGACCTAGGCCAGTTCCAGGATTGGGCATCGACGCTGGCGAGGGTCGGCCCCGGGGCGTTCTATGCGACGGCCGGCTCGGCGAATTACCCGCCCGGCTACCTCTACGTCCTGTGGGCCGTCGGAAGCCTCGGCGCGCTGGTCGGGACGTCGGCCGACGCGGTGTCGGCCGCTCTCCTCAAGCTGCCGGCGATCGCCGCCGACATCGGCATCGCACTGCTCGCCTTCCGTGCCGCCGATCGATGGTTCGGTGGTCGAGCGGGCCTGATCGCCGCCGCGCTGTACCTGTTCATCCCGGTGACCTGGTACGACTCCGCACTGTGGGGGCAGGTCGACGCCGTGGGCACGTTCGTGATGCTCGGCGCCCTGCTCCTCCTGATCGACGGCTGGAGCGAGCCCGCCCTGGTCGTCGCGGTCGTCGCCGTCCTGATCAAGCCGCAGGACCTCATCGTGCTCGCCATCGTGATCCCCGTGCTGGTGCGAAGGCACCTGCTCCGGGTCGGGACCGGGCCGCGACCCGACCTCGGCCCGCGTCTGCGCGGTCTCGATCGGCGGCTCGGCGGCCTGCT
>JADGQI010000172.1 GCA_017881905.1 Chloroflexota bacterium | reverse complement strand
TCTCCTGGGTGACGGACATGACTGATCTCCACGCACGATTCCGCTCGCTCGACTCCGTGCCGGCCCCGGACGTCTGGGATGAGATCACGCGACGCGCCGAGGAGCCGATCAGCACCGTATCGGTGAGGCGAGTCGAGGTCGACCGTGTGCCATCCCGTGAAGAGCGCGCTACATTCCCTCTTCGCGGGCCCGCGCTGCTTGTCGCCCTGGCTGCTGTCCTTCTGGCCGCGGTGGTCGGCACCGCCACGATCGCCGGGGCGCTAAGGAACCAGCCGGCGCCGGTCGTGCTGCCATCGCCGGTCGTGCTGCCATCGCCGGCCGTGCTGCCATCGCCGGCCGTGCTGCCATCGCCGGCCGTGCGGCCACCGCCCACGGTGTCGCCCGAGAACGGCCTGATCGCCGTCTCCGCCAACCCGAACGACGTCGGTGGTGGAGAGGTGGGCGATATCTATCTCGTCGGCGAGGGCGTCCCGGCACGACGCATCATCGGTTCCGCCGGCGACGGCCTCGCCCAGGCCTGTCCGCGGTTCTCCCCCGACGGTCGGAAGCTGGTTTACGGTGAAGCCAAGGCCTCCGATCCTGTCACCACCTTCCGAGGCGTGTGGCCGGTCACCGATCGAGCCGTGGTGGTGGTCGGACTGGACGATCGCGGGAACGCGTCGCCGCCGCAGATGCGGGTGACGGTTCCCGGCAGCGGGCCGATCGTCTGCCCCGAGTGGTCCCCGTCAGGTGGGCAGCTGGCCTTCCGTGTCGGGTCCGAGCTGTGGATCACCGACGTGCCATCCGGAGCCACGACGACGGTCCCGGTGACCCCGGAGTCCGGGTTTGGCCAGAGGGAGCTCGAGTGGTCCCGTGACGGGTCCCATATCGCCGTCGCCGAGCCTGGCCAGATCCGGATTGTACGCGTGACGGACGGGGCATCCGCCTTGATCCGAGTGGAGGGCGCCACTCCTCGGTGGCTGGGCTGGACGGCCGGCGACGAGCGGATCGTCTACGTCACGACCGACACGGGCGGCGATGGACAGGCGGTCCACGTGGTGGACGCCGACGGGAACGGCGATATCCAGCTCACGCCCCACGATCCCCAGCTCTGGTTCAGCGACAGCCCGGTCTCTCCCGACGGCACCCGGCTGGCAATCGTCCAGCACCGGACACGCTGCGCCAGCGATGGAAGCTGTGCCCAGGACCCGCCACACCTGATGGTCATGGATACCGACGGCGCCAATGAGGTTCAGCTGCCGATCAGCTCCGACGTCGGACTGGATGGATTGCAGTGGTCACCGGACGGCAGGCGCCTGCTCGGGGGTTCGGGCGACGGCGTGTTCTCGGTCGCGGTGACGCCTGGATCGCCGGTGGTCGTTCACTCGCGCGACGGGCTCAACCTGGAGTGGTCGGCGTCCGAGGTCACCTGGCAGCCGGTGTTTCCCGTAACGGAGGCCCCGACTGCGAGCGAGACGCCCGTCGCGAGCGAGTCGCCCGGCCCGCTAGCGGCCGGCTCCGAGCCGGGCACGATCGCGGTCAGCGTGGCAGGGGGTGGTGCACTCGGGTCGCCCGTCACCTGCAGGGCCCTCGGCGACGGCGGACTGAGCGTCCTCATGCCCTTGGTCGACGGTGATACGGTCGCCGTCGTGTTCCGGTCCGACGGGACCGTGTCCAGCCTGTCCGGCTCCATCCGGAATGTCGTCTGGAAGGTCACCCAGAACCCGCAGGGGACCCTCTACACCGACGGGTCGGGCACGTTCTCGGGCAAGGATGCCATCAGCGGCGCGGACGTCTCCGGGACCTTCGCCTGCCACTGACCTGAGCCTAGAGGTGGGCGAGCCGGGTCACTTCAGGCGACCAGCCGAGCCGGAGCGACACAGGTCGATCGCCGACCTTCGCTCGTTCTCACTGCTGAAGTCCGAGGTCAGACCGGACCTGCATGGAAGCCTGGCCCTCGGTGTCGAGCGCGGCCGAGATGGCCTCGTCCTCGGCGAGGATGTCCGACTGATGTCGCGGGTCCGCCCATTCGATGTAGAGGCGCCGGATCCCCTCGTGGATGTCGATGAGTGCCTGGACATCGGCGGCCACCAGACGCCCGGAGGCGGTCCGTCGGTCCGGACCCAGGATGGCCTTCACCCCGGACAGCGCCGTGATGTAGGAATCCTCGATCCTGGCCGCAGCCGCGTAGTAGGCCTTTCTCGCGTCGATGCCCGTGCTCGGAGGTCTCGTCGCGCCCAGGGTTCGGAAGGTCGTCAGGTACGTCGTCTCCGCCGCGCCATAGGCGGCGACCACGGCACGATCGTCAGCCGTCTCCGGGGACGGCGTCGGAGTCGGACTGGTGGCCACGCTCGTGACCGCCGCAGCGGTCGTCCCCTGGGGCACCGGAGCCGGCACTCCACCGCAGCCCACGAGGAGTGCAATCGTCGAGGCGATCAGCCAGCGCATCGCCGCCTCAAATACGTCGCCGATACGGCGTCGCGCCAATCATGCGCTCCTCTCGGTCCGCCGTCCGCCGGTGCCTACCGCGCCGGACTCGCACCTCAGGCTGCGTCGGTGCGGGGTCGCACCGGAACCAGTACTTCAGGCCTATCCCCCGACCGGTACTTCTGGCAGAGTCGGCTTTCGAATGTCGGGTCGGGGGGCCATGGCGACACTGCCCGCAGAACGCTCATCGAGGATCCGCCGTCGGATCGGGACCGTCCGACCGGCGATGCGGAGCCGCGGCTCGGCTGCAGACCTGGGCGCGGCCCTCGCGCTCTTCGCCCGGGCCGGCCGCATCGCGCTCGTCGGCCTGGCCGGCGGCGTCGCGCTCACGGTCTGGGCCACCTTCACCGCGATGACCGGGACCCCGGTCGACGCGCGCTGCTACTTCTTCATCGATCCTGCCAGGCCGTACTGGACGACCGGCTACCAGTTCATCTATTCGCCGGCGGCCGCCCAGGCGATGATCCCGTTCCAGCTCCTCTCGTTCGACCAGTTCGTGGCGCTCCTGCGGGGCCTCGAGGTGCTCGCCCTGTTCGCGCTCACCGGTCCGCTCCTGCCGCTGGTCGTGTTCTGGTCGCCGCTCGCGTCCGAGATCAACGCGGCGAACGTCAATCTGCTGATCGTCGCAGTCGCCGTGTGGGGCCTGCGCTGGCCGGCACTCTGGTCGTTCGTGCTCCTGACCAAGGTGACACCCGGGGTCGGGCTGCTGTGGTTCGCTGCGCGGCGCGAGTGGCGCCAGCTCGGCATCGCCCTGGGCGTGACGGCGGCGATCGCGACCGTCTCCTTCGTCGTGGCACCGGCGACATGGTTCGACTGGGTCGCCTTCCTGCGGACGTTGACGCCGAGCGACGGCGTGCCGCTCTGGGCGCGGCTCATCGCCGCGGCGGCGCTCGTGATCTGGGGCGCGCTGACCGACCGACCGTGGACCGTGGTCCTGGCGGTCACGATCGCCACACCGCGGCTCTATCTCCAGACACCGGCCATGCTCGTCGGGCTGCTCTACTACGTCCGCCCGAAGCTCAGCGACGTCGTCCGCTGGAGCGGCGCATCGATGCAGGCGCTCGCGCGATCGTAGGGTCGAGCACGATCTCAGCCCTCGGTCGGCGGGGCGCCGTACAGGCGACGGCGCGGGATCCCCGTTTCGCTGGCGATGCGCCGAGCCGCGTCGCCGCGGGCGATCCCCTCGGAGACGAGGCGTTCGACCGCCGCTCGAGCGAGCGCCTCGCGATCCTCGGCCGATCCTTCGTGTCGGGCCGCCGGTCCGTCGGCGACGCCAGCCCCGCGCCACTCCCCGATCACCAGCGCGAATTCCCCCCTGATCGTCAATCCGCCGTCCCGTGCGCTCGCGGCAAGCGCTCCCAGGGTTCCGCGGACGACCTCCTCGTGGATCTTGGTGAGCTCCCGACAGACGGCGGCCGGCCGTTCCGGACCGCAGGCAGAAGCCAGGTCCTCGAGCGTCGCGGCGACCCGGCCCGGAGCCTCGTAGACCACGCATCCGCGCTCGTCGGCGGCGATGCGCGCAAGCCGCTCGCGGCGCGTCCGGCCGCTCCGCGGCAGGAAGCCCTCGAAGGCCCAGCGGGGACCGCCCACGCCCGACGCGACGAGCGCGGCGAGGACCGCCGAGGCGCCCGGGATCGGCACGACGACCCCGCCCTCGGCCGCCCAGGCGCGGACCAGCGCCTCGCCCGGATCGCTCACGCCGGGCGTCCCGGCGTCGGTCACCAGGGCAAGATCAGCGCCCGTCCGCAGGTGCTCGAGGAGCTCGGGCACCCGCCGCTCCGCGTTGCGGGCGTGGAAGCTGACCATCCGTGTCGCGATCGCGTGCCGGACGAGCAGGCGACGGCTCATCCGGGTGTCCTCGGCGGCGATGAGCGGGACCGCCTTGAGCGTTGCGATCGCCCGCAGCGTGATGTCGTCCAGGTTGCCGATCGGCGTCGCGACGACGTACAGCCGCCCCCCGACCGGCCCGGTCACGATCGCGACGAACCCGGTCGCCGGCGTGGGTACAGGTAGTCGACGCCCGCAGTCCTGGGTCCGAGCTTCGCGATCGGCGGCACCTGGCGCTTGAATTCGGCACCGGCCACCGCCCGGGTCGCCCAGGCGACAAGTCCCGGGGCGAAGCCTTTGCCGACCAGCTCCTCGGGCGAGCGCCGCTTGTCGATCAGCCAGAACAGGAGCCGATCGAGCTCCGGGTAGCTGAAGCCGGCCTCGGACTCGTCGGTCTGGCCCGGCCACAGGTCGGCCGACGGCGCCTTGGCGATGATCGCGTCCGGGACGCCGATCGCGGCGGCCAGCTGCCGGACCTGGCTCTTGTACAGGTCGCCGATCGGGTTGAACGCGCAGGCGCTGTCGCCGAACAGGGTCGTGTAGCCGATCAGCGCCTCGGTCTTGTTGCCGGTCCCGACCACGAGCCCGCCCCAGGTCACCGATCGGTCGTACAGGACCGCCATCCGCATCCGGGCCATGAAGTTCCCGCGCCTCAAGGGTGCGGCCTCGAGACCCTCGGACCCGAGCGCGCCGGGCACCGCATCGCGACCGTAGTAGCCGTCGACCATGGCGCTGATGTCGACGAGCTCGGACGAGCATCCGAGCCGGCGGACGACCTCCTCCGCGTCGGCCCGCGACGCGGGCGACGACGTCCGGTACGGCAGCATCACGCACAGCAGCCGGTCCGCACCGATCGCCTCGGCGACCAGGAACGCCACGAGCGCCGAGTCGATCCCGCCGGACAACCCGAGGACGGCCCGCTCGAAGCCGGCCTGGCGAAGCTGGCCGCGGATGAACTCGGCGATGACCCGCCGGGCGATGTCCGCATCGATCTCGAGCTCGGTCGGCAGCTCGAACACCGCGCCGGTCATGGCCGACCCGAGGACGAGGTCGGTGCCGGGACCGGCGGGGCGACATCGAGACCGGGCGCGGCGTCCGGGTCGGCGGTGGAATCGCTCGCCAGCCCGGCCCGTTCGGCGACGATCCGGTCGAGCTCGCGGACCTGGAGCTCGGGACGCTCGTCGCGCAGCAGCGGCAGGCCGATCCGCGACCGGCGGATCTCCGCGAGGTCGATGTCGACGAGGTACAGGCCGTCGTCGTAGAACGGTGCGCTGAAGACCGCGGCGCCGTCGGGTCCGATGACCTCGGAGCCGCCCCAGAAGCTGATCGACTCCTCGACCCCGACGCGATTGACGAAGACGACGAAGCTCGTCGTCAGCTGGGCGTAGGTCCGCATCAGCGTCCGCCACGACGTCGCGGTCCCGAGACCCACCTCGTTCGTCGCCGCCAGGTCCCGGCCCGGCGACGACGACACGTTGATCAGTATCTGGGCGCCATCGAGCGCCAGGACCTGCGCGACCGCAAGGTGCCAGAAATCCTCGCAGACCGCCAGGCCGATGCCCGGTCCGAGACGCGACGGGATCGCCCGGAGGAGATCGCCCGCCGCGAAGAACCGGCGCTCGTCGAACAGCCCGTAGGTCGGCAAGAACAGCTTCCGGTGGACGTGGGCGATCTGCCCGTCCTCGAGGAGGGCCGCGGCGATGAACAGGCGGTGATCGGCCGATTCCTCGACGAACGACACGACGGCCGACAGCCCCGCCGTCTCGGCAGCCAGGGCCCCGAGGCGGGGATCGTCGAGACGCATGGCGACCTCGGCGGCGAGGTCCTGGAGGAGATACCCGGTCAGCCCCAGCTCTGGGAAGACGACCAACCCCGCTCCGCCGGCGCGAGCCTCGGCCAGCAGGGTCTGATGGCGCTCGAGATTCTCATCGAGCGCCCCGAGGCGCGGCGCGATCTGGGCGAGGGCGATCCGCAACGGCTGCACCGGCCGAGTCTAGCCCGTCAGACCCCGGGCGACGGGACCGACGGCGGTGCGCTGGGCGGGACGGGCGGCGTGGCGGGCAGCGCGCCGAGGTCCCGACGCGGTGTGCCGTCCGGTCCCAGCGACGGCGACACCGAGCCAGCCGGCGGAGCCGTCGGCGCCCCGCGACCGACGGCCTGGACCTGCTCGGCGGAGCCCGCCACCTCCTCGGCGAAGTGACAGGCGACATCGTGACCGGTCGCCATCGTTCGCAGGACGGGTTCCTCGGTCGAGCATCGCTCGGGATCGCCGAGGCGGTCGCGCAACCAGCAGCGCGTATGGAACCGGCAGCCGGGTGGCGGCGCCGCGGGTGACGGCACGTCGCCCTTGAGGATGATCCGCCTGCGACGACTCTCCACCACGGGGTCCGGGATCGGGATGGCCGACAGGAGAGCGACCGTGTACGGATGAACGGGCTCGCGATTGAGCTCACGGGATGGCGCCACTTCGACGATCCGCCCGAGGTACATCACCGCGATCCGGTCGCTGATGTGGCGGACCACCGACAGGTCGTGGGCGATGAACAGGTAGGTCAATCCGAATTCGCCCTGGAGCCGCTGGAGCAGGTTGATGATCTGGGCCTGGATCGACACGTCGAGGGCACTGATCGGCTCGTCGGCGACGATCAAGTCCGGATTGAGCGCGAGGGCGCGGGCCACCCCGATCCGCTGCCGCTGTCCGCCCGAGAACTCATGCGGGTAGCGGACCGCGAAGTCCGGATTGAGCCCGACCGTGGCCAGCAGATCCCGGACGCGTTCGTTGCGCTCGGCCTTGGTGCCGACGCTGTGGATGTCGAGCGGCTCACCGACGATCCCCGCGACGTTCATCCGTGGGTTGAGGCTCGCATACGGGTCCTGGAAGATCATCTGCATCCGGGCCCGCATCCGACGCAGCGCGGCCCCCTCGAGGGGCGCCAGGTCGACCCCGTCGAAGGTGATCGAGCCGGTGGTCGGCTTGTACAGCCGGACGATCGCTCGCCCGGTGGTGCTCTTGCCGCAGCCAGACTCCCCGACCAGACCGAGGGTCTCGCCCCGACGGATCTCGAAATCGATCCCGTCGACCGCACGGACGTCGCCGATATGCCGCTCGAAGATGAGCCCCTCGGTGATCGGGAACCAGACCCGCAGGTCGTCGACCCGAAGGAGCGACTGGCCCACCTGGGCGGGCGCGGCCTTGGGTGGCGGTGCGCTGGTCGGGCCTGTAGCCGTCGTCGAGCGGACGTCCATCATGCCGCTCATCGGTGGCTGTCGCGATCGGCGTCGCCGGGGTACTGGCCGCGGTCGCGACCCGCGTCGAGGAGCGCCTCGTCGCGCGGCAGCAGCGGGCTGTGCTCGGCGCCCTGCGGCTCGAGCGCCTCGAGCGCCTCCTCGGAACCGAGGCCCTCGAAGCCTGTGTCCTCGGGCAGCGTGCCAGGCGGTGGCGCCGGCCGGAATCCCTCGCGCAACGGCCGGCCGGCGAGCGCCTCGTCGTGCGTCGGTGGGTTGAAGCATGCGATCCGGTGGGTCGCAGCCGGCCCGGTCATCACGACCGCCGCTCTCCCATCGATGGCGGCAAGCCCGGGGTTGTCCGACCAGCAATCGTCGATCCGCCAGGCGCAGCGCGGTGCGAACGGGCAGCCGACCGGCTCGACCCGCTGATCCGGCGGCCGGCCCTCGATCGGGATCAGATCCTCGTCGCCATCGGAGTCGAGCCGCGGGATCGAGTGGAGCAGGCCGATCGTGTACGGGTGCGACGGCAGGGCGAACAGCTCCGGCGTCGTCGCCGATTCCACGACGAACCCGGCGTACATCACGTTGATCCGCTTGGTCATCCCGGCGACGACCCCCAGGTCGTGGGTGATCAGGATGAGGGCGGTGCCGGATTCCGTCGCGAGACGCGCGAGGATCTCGAGGATCTGGGCCTGGATCGTGACGTCGAGTGCCGTGGTCGGCTCGTCGGCGATCAGCAGGCGAGGATCGAGGGCGAGCGCCATCGCGATCATCACCCGCTGACGCATGCCACCTGAGAACTGGTGAGGGAACGCCTTCAGCCGCGTCTCCGGCTTCGGGATCCCGACCATCTCGAGGAGCTCGATCGCGCGCGCGCGGGCCTCCTCCTTGCTCGTCGTCCGGTGCGCCCGGATCGTCTCGACCATCTGCTCCTCGATCGTCAGGACCGGGTTCAGGCTGGTCATCGGATCCTGGAAGATCATCGCCACGTCCCGGCCGCGGATGGCCCGGATCTCGCTCTCTGAGAGCACGACGAGGTCCTGGCCATCGAGCAGGATGCGGCCGCGCTCGATCCGTCCGGCCGGCTTGGGCAGAAGCCGCATGATCGCCAGGTTCGTCACGCTCTTGCCGCAACCCGACTCACCGACGATCCCGAGCGTCTCCCCCTCGGCCAGGTCGAAGTCGATCCCGTTGACCGCGTAGATGGTCCCGTCCTGGGTCCGGAACCGGACGACGAGATCGCGGACCGACAGGAGCGGCACGGAGGCGACGCCTCCGGCGGCCCCGGCGGCGGTCGGTGCGGGCGCCGGGGGCGGCGTCGTGGTGGTCATCGCTTCAACCTCGGGTCGAGCGACTCGCGCAGCCCGTCGCCGAGCAGGTTGAACCCGATGGCGCTGATGACGATGGCGATGCCCGGGGCGAAGATGAGCCACGGGGCCCGGCGGAGCGCCTCGGTCGAGTCGGTGAGCATCGTTCCCCACTCGGCCGTCCGTGGGTCGGGTGGACCGAGCCCGAGGAAGCCCAGGCCGGCGACGTCGATGATCGCCGTCGCAAGGGCGAGGGTCGCCGCCACGATCAGCGCGGTCAGGGCGTTGGGCAGCATGTGCCGCAGGAGCAGCCTGGTGCGGCTCGCCCCGACCGACCGAGCCGCCGTCACGAACTCCGCTTCGCGCAACGACAGCAGACTCCCCCGCAGGATCCGAGCGAAGATCGGGGCATTCGCCACGGCCACCGCGATCATGATCTGGACCAGGCCCTGACCGAGCCAGGCAACGATGCCGATCGCCAGGAGGATCCCGGGGATCGCCAGGAAGACATCGGTGATCCGCATGAGGATCGTGTCGATCCGCCCGCCGACCCCACCGGCGATCGCCCCCACCAGCCCCCCGATCGTCAGCCCGACGGTGACCGAGACGACGCCGACGACGAGGCTGATGCGAGCCCCATACATCACTCGCGTCAGCTCGTCACGGCCGAGCTTGTCCAGCCCCGCCCAGTGGGCCGCCGACGGTGGTTCGAAGGTCTTGCCGAGCCCACCCTTGTTCGGGTCGTACTGGGCGAGCCACGGAGCGAAGAACGCGACGAAGACGAAGATGGCGATGCAGGCGAGGCCGACCAGCGCCGGCCGATTGCGCCGGAGCCGGACGAGGGCATCGCGCCACAGGCCGCGGCTCGCCCGGCTCTCGACCGGGACGCGGACCGTCGCTGGCGTGGCCGCCTTGGTCGCCATCAGGAGTACCTGATCCGCGGGTTGAGGAATGCGTATCCGATGTCGACCACGAGGTTCACCAGCAGGAAGATCAAGGCGAAGATGAGGATCGAGGACTGGATCACGAAGTAGTCGTGGGCCTCGATCGCCTCGACCACCCACTTCCCTACCCCGTTCCAGGCGAACACGGTCTCGGTGATCACCGCCCCGGCGAGGAGGCCGCCGACCTGGAGGCCGATGACGGTCACCACCGGAAGCCAGGCGTTGCGCATGATGTGCCGTCCGTCGACGCGCTTCTCGGTCAGACCCTTGGCGCGTGCCGTCCGGACGTAGTCCTCGTGGGTGACGTCCAGGACCGAGGCCCGAGTGATCCGGGTGATGATCGCGAGCGGGATCGAGCCCAGGGCGATGGCCGGCAGGACGAGGTGCCGAAGGGAGTCGACGAACGCGTCCGGCCGCCCGGCCAGGAGCGTGTCGATCAGCAGGAAGTTCGTCGTGTACGGCACCTGGAGCCGGGGGTCGATGCGACCTGACGCGGGCAGGATGTGGAGCTGGACGGCGAACACGTACTGGAGCGACAGGCCCAGCACGAAGATCGGGATGCTCACCCCGACCAGCGATACGACGGTGATGAACCCGTCCGAGAAGCTCTGGGGCTTGCGCGCCGCCCAGCGACCCATCGGGATGCCGAGACCTACCGCGAACGCCAGGGCGGCGAGGGTGAGCTCGACGGTCCCCGGGAACCGGACGAAGAAGTCGTCGACGACCGAGCGGTTGTTGACGAAGCTCCGGCCGAGGTCGCCGTGGAGCAGGTCCCCGACGTAGTTGAGGTACTGCTGCCACAGGGGCAGATCGAGCCCCAGACGGTGGCGCATCGCGTCGACGAGCTCGGGCCGGGCGTGCTGGCCAAGGATCGTCGCCGCCGGATCGCCGGGGAGCAGGTGGATGAACGCGAACAGGATGATCGACAGCCCGAACAGGACCGGGATCGCACCGAGCAGTCGTCGGACGATGTACTTGATCACCGGGGTCGATCGCTCCGCGGGACGGTGGGAACCGACCCCGGCGCCCGAAGGCACCGGGGTCGGTCAGGTGTTCGCGAGGTCCGCCGGACGCCTCCGTCCCACGGACCGATCACGTTACTGGTCGAGCCAGACGGAGTTGAGGATCTCGGTCAGGTTACCGGAGCCGACGAAGCCCTTGACGAAGGCTGCAGCGGCGGCCGGCGGGGTGGAGTTGACGATCGGCACGGTGGGCATGTCGGCGCGAATCATGTCCTGCGCCTTCTCCCACAGCGTCTTCGCGGTCGCGTCGTCCGTGGCGGCCTCGGCGTCCTTCATCGTCTTGTTGAGCGCGTCGTTCGTGTAGGCGAACTCCGGGCTGGGCTTGCCGCCCTGGTAGTTGAAGAAAGCCGTATCGAGGAAGTTGTCCGGGCCGGCCCAGTCGCAGGTCCAGCCGATCAGCCACATCGGGTACTTCCCGGTGGCCTCTTCCTTGAGATACCCCTCCTTCCAGGGCTTGGTCTGCGGGTTCGGGGTGAAGCCGACCGCTTCGAGGTCGGAGCTGATGGCCTGGAAGATCCCCTTCGGGTCCGGCATGTACGGCCGGCTGACGTTGGACGGATACCAGAAGTCGAACGTCAGCTGGTCGGCCGGGACACCGGACTCGGCGATCAGGGCCTTGGCCTTGTCGACGTTGTACTCGGGCAGCGCCTCATCCTTGGCATACAGGCCGCCGGCCGGCATCCAGGTGATGGCCGCCTTGGCCTGGCCGCCGTAGAACGTGTCGATCAGCGCCTGCTTGTTGATCGCGTACGCGACCGCTTCGCGGATCTTCTCGTTGTCGAACGGCTTGTGCGTCTCGTTCATCCCGAGGTGGAACAGGTTGCACGACTCACCGCGATCGATGGCCTGCAGCTTGGTGTCCGCCTGGACCGTCGACAGGTCCGTCGGGTTGAGGTTCATGGCGAGCTGGATGTCGCCGCTCTGGAGCGCGTTGAGCGTGGCGGTCTGGTCGGAGATCGGCTTGAAGATCACCGTGTCCAGGTGGGCCACGCCGGCCTTGTTCCAGTAGTTGGGGTTCTTGACCACCGTGATGTGATCGTTCGCGGTGTATTCCTTGAACATGAAAGGACCGGTGCCGACCATCGCGCCCTTGGCGCCGGTGTTGTATCCACTCTTGGTCGGATCCGGGTTGTCGGCGTCGAGCGCCTTGAGGGCCGTCGGGCTGTTGATCCCGAACGACGTGATGGTCTGGCTCAGCAGGAAGCTGCTGTAGGGGTGCTTGAGCACGATCGCGACTTCGGTCGGACTGGTGGCGGTGCAGGAGGCGAGGTTCGAATCCTTGCCATAGCCACCGAAGACCGCCGCGTAGTAGTACGAGTAGTCAGGGCTCGCGAGCGCGCCCGTGAAGTTGTTCCAGCGGTTGTAGTTGTAGCAGACCGCATCGGCGTTGAAGTCGGTCCCGTCATGGAACTTGACGCCGTCCTGCAGGGTGAACGTGTAGGTCAGGCCGTCGGGGCTGACGGTCCACGATTTGGCCAGGGCCGGGACGATCTCGCCGGTGGTCCCGGGCTTCGTCGCGACGAGGCCCTCGATCACCTGGTTCGAGACGGTCGACGAGTTGCTGTCCTGGATGAACGCCGAGTCGGTCGACGAGATGTCGCCCGGGATGGCCACGACGAGGCTGCCGCCATCCTTCGGTGTCCCGGCGGCCGCACTCGGCGCCGTGGACGGCGCCGCACCTGACGGTGCCGCGGCACTGGCCGGCGCCTGGCTGGCGGGTGCCGGCGTGGCGGTCGACCCGCTGCAGGCTGCGAACAGGATCGCGGCGATCGCGAGACCTGCTCCTGATCTGATCCGTGTCATGCGGTTCGTTCTCCTCCTATGCCTTGGTGCTCGGGCCGACGGGGCCTCCTCCAGCCCGGCCGTTTCCGGTCGGATCCGGTCCTCGCCGACCCGCGCATGATACTCAGGTGCCGCTCGCCGTGGCCTCTTCCGTCGGTGGACCGGCATCGATCGGCGGTGCCGCCGGGATACCGGCGGCTGGCATGGCCACGGTGTCGGTCGTCACCTCCGCGGTGGGTACCGCGCTTGCGACGACCGCCGTTGGCACCTTCTCGGCCCAATGGCAGGCGACCAGATGGCCGTCGCCGATGTCCCGGAACTCCGGGTCGGCCGTCGTACAGACCTCGGGCTGGCCGAGCTGCTCGTACAGCCAGCACCGGGTGTGGAAGTGGCAGCCCGACGGCGGCGCCGCGGGCGACGGGACGTCGCCGGTCAGCACGAGCCGCTTCTTGCGGACGCGCGGGTTCGCGTCCGGGACCGCGGACAGGAGCGCCACGCTGTACGGGTGACGAGGCCGCCGGTAGAGCTCCTCGACCTCGGCCAGCTCGACCAGCTTGCCGAGATACATCACTCCGACCCGGTCGCTGATGTACTGGACCACCGACAGGTTGTGGGCGATGAACAGGTAGGTGAGGTCGAACTCGCGGCGAAGGTCCAGGAGCAGGTTCAGGATCTGGCTCTGGATCGACACGTCGAGCGCCGAGACCGGCTCGTCGCAGATGAGGAAATCCGGGCTCAGGGCCAGCGCCCGGGCGATCCCGATCCGTTGGCGCTGGCCACCGGAGAACTCGTGCGGATAGCGGCGGGTGTAGTCGCGCCGCAGGCCGACCGCGTCGAGGTAGTCGCCGACCCGCTTGTCGCGGACCTTCCGGTCGCCCCACCTGTTCTCGGCGTCGGCCTGTGCCAGCAGCCCCTCGCCGATGATGTCGCTGATCGGCATCCTCGGGTTCAGCGACCCGACCGGATCCTGGAAGATGATCTGCATCCGCCGGCGCAGCTTCTTGAGGTCCTTGCCCTTCTTGCCGAAGATCGGTTCGCCGTCGAGCTTGGCGAGCCCGGCCGTCGGCGGCGTGAGCTGGATGAGCGTCTTGCCCAGGGTCGACTTCCCACAACCGGATTCACCGACCAGCCCGAGCACCTCACCGCGATTGACCCAGAAGCTGACCCCGTCGACCGCCTTGACATCCCCGACATGGCGGCGCAGGAAGCCGCCCATGATCGGGTAGTACTTGACCAGCCCCTCGACCTCGACGAGCGGCACCTCCGACGTCGGTGGCCGGCCGACCGCCGCGCCGGTCGCCGGCACGGACGGGCTCGGCGGAGGCGCGACCGGCACGACCGGCTGGTCGGCTGCGGGAGCGGCCGGTTCGCTGGTCTCGAACGTCACCCGAGCGCCTCGACGAGGTCGAGTCGCGGTCGGACGCGAGGCGGGGTGGGCGACGTCGCCGTCGCGGTATACAGCCAGCAGGCGACATCGGGCGGGTTGGCATCGCCGATCCGGGGATCCGCCTGGGTGCACGGTTCGAAGGCGTACGGACAGCGCGGCGCGAAGTTGCAGCCCGGCGGCATGTTGAAGGGGTTCGGGACGGTACCCCGGATCACGTTCAGGCGCTCGCCGCGCTTGCCGCGCGACGGGATCGAGCCGAGCAGCCCCTCGGTGTAGGGGTGCTTGGGTGCGAGCAGGACCTCCTCGACGCTGCCCTCCTCGACGATCCGTCCGGCGTACATCACGACGACGTCCTTGACCGTCTCGGCGACGACGCCCAGATCGTGGGTGATCAGCATCAGGGCCGCCCCGGTCCGATCCTGGACGGTCCGGATGAGCTCGAGGATCTGCGCCTGGATCGTCACATCGAGAGCGGTCGTGGGCTCGTCGGCGATGAGCAGCTTCGGATCGCACGACAGCGCCATCGCGATCATCACCCGTTGGCGCATGCCGCCTGACAGCTCATGGGGGTATTGCTTGACCCGCCGCTCCGGGTTGTTGATCCCGACCGCCTTCAGCGACTCGATCGCCTTGTCCCAGGCCGCCTTCTTGGACAGGCCCTGGTGAAGGATCACCGCCTCCGCGATCTGGTCGCCGACCGTGAAGACCGGGTTCAGGCTGGTCATCGGCTCCTGGAAGATCATCGCGATGTCGTTCCCGCGGACCTTGCGCATCTCCTCGTCCGGCATCGTCAGCAGGTCGCGGCCCTCGAACAGGATCTCGCCGCTGGGGATCTCGGCCGGTGGCATGTCCAGCAGGCGCATGATCGACAGCGACGTCACGCTCTTGCCGCAGCCCGACTCCCCGACGATGCCGAGGGTCTCGCCGGCCATGATCGAGAAGCTGATCCCGTCGACCGCCCGGACCACCCCGTCCATGACGTGGAAGTAGGTCCGCAGGTCGCGGACCTCGAGCAGCGGGCGCCCCGCAGAGCGTGTGGCGACGTCGTCGTCGACGGGAAGGATCGAGCCGGTCAAACGGTCACTCCCTTGAGCGCGGGTCGAGGGCGTCGCGCAGACCGTCGCCCATGAAGTTGATCGCGGTGACGGTCAAGGCGATGGCCATCCCGGGGAAGAACGCCCACCACCAGTTCCCGACGATCTGGTATTGCTGCGAGCTCGCGAGGGCATTGCCCCAGCTGAGGTCGGTCGCCTTCAGCCCGAAGTTGAGGAAGCTGACGAACGCCTCGGTCACGATCGCGGAGGCGACCAGCAGGGTCGCCGACACGATGATCGGGCCGAGCGCGTTCGGGAGGATGTGGCGGAACGTGATCCGGGTGTCGCTGACACCGACCGCCCGCGCGGCCTGGACGAAATCCTGCTCGCGGAGCGACAGGAACAGGGCGCGCACGAGCCGGGCCAGCCCGGGCCAGAACAGCAGCCCGAAGATCAAGGTCAGGACGATCGGGTCGCCGGCACCGAAGAAGCGGGCCATGACCAGGATCACGAACAGGAACGGGATGGTCAGCATGAAGTCGACGAAGCGCATCAGCAATCCGTCGATCCTGCCCCCGAAGAACCCGGCGAACGAGCCGACGACCACGCCGATGGTCACCGCGATGACCGTCGTCCCGATCCCGATCAGCATCGACAGGCGGGCGCCATTGACGGTCAGGATGAAGACGCTCCGCCCGCCATTGTCGGTCCCGAACGGGTCGGCCAGCGTCCGCGGGTTCTGCATCCAGCCGGGCGGGTTGCCGCCGCTGTGCGTGACGGGCTTGAGCGCGAGCCGGTCGTACGGCCAGATGATCGGGCCGAAGATCGCCAGCAGGATCATCACTCCGAAGATCCCCGTGCCGACGACCGCCAGGCGGTGACGCTTGAACCGGCGCCAGGCGATCTGCCACTGGTTGAGCGATTCGAGCGAGACCTCGAAGTCCTGGGGCTGCGGACCTTCGGCCATCTGGACGACGTTCATCGGAGCGCCGGTCGGCGAGATGAAGACCTCTTGTCGGTTCGAGTTCTTGTCCGCCCCCGGACCCTGGTCAGTCATACCGGATCCTCGGATCGACGATGGCGTAGACGACATCCGCGATGAGGTTCGCGAAGAGCGTGATGATGGCGGTCACCAGGAGGAGGCCCATGATCACGAAGTAGTCCTTGCCCCCGATCGAGTCGATGAACAGGCGGCCCATCCCGGGCCAGTTGAAGATCGTCTCGGTCACGATCGCCCCGGAGAACAGGAACGGGATCTCGAGGGCGACGTTGGTCACGACCGGCAGCATCGCGTTACGCAGGGCGTGCTTGCCGACGACGACCCGGTTGCGCAGGCCCTTGGCCCGGGCGGTCCGGACGTAGTCCTGATTGATCGACTCGAGCATCGAGGCGCGGACGAATCGGCTGTCACCGGCGATATTGACGGCCACCAGGGTCAGCACGGGCAGGAAGAGGTGGCGCCCGATATCGAGCGTCGCGGCGCCCGGGTTGGCCCCGAACTGCTGCCAGTACTGGGGCGTGTTGAACGGCGACCAGTCGCGGGTGGTGATGATCCCCCCGGTCGGGAACCAGCGCAGCGCGACCCCGAAGATGAAGATCAGGTTGAGTCCGAGCCAGAACGTCGGCAACGAGTAGAAGATGTAGCTCAGGAACGTCACCGTCTGGTCGAACAGCGAGTAGCGGTGGATCGCCGCGTAGACCCCCAGCACGATCGCGATGCTGACCCACAGGACGAGCGCCGTGAAGGCGAGGATGAATGTGGCCGGGATCCGCTCGGCGATGATCTCGGTGACCGGCCGGCCCGACTGGATCCCGTAGCCCAGATCGCCGTGGATGACGCCGTTGCTGCCGCCTCCGAGCGCGGGCGGCAAGACGTTCAGGCCGCCCGAGTCCGAGAAGAACGCCTGCGACCCGGACCGGTTGCAGTTCAGGATCCCGAACCAGCCGCCGAATTCGACGAAGTAGTTGCCGACCTGCTCGAGGATCGGGGTATTGGCGTCCGTCGGCTGGAGGCACCAACGCTTGAGCCAGGCATCGATCTGGACCTGGCTGATCTTCTTGTTGCCCTGGAACTGGGCCTCCGGTCCGCCGGGAGCGGCCTTCATCAGCAGGAAGCTGAAGACGACCACGAGCAGAAGCAGCGGCACAAGGCCGAGCGAGCGACGGATGATGAACTTGATCATCGCGGGTACCTGGTCATGTGACAGGCTCCGTCACAAGTTGCTTCCACGCCCGGGACCTGATCGCCGGCACCCCGACAGGGGCCCCGGGTCGATGCCCGGACGACGTCCGCTTCCCGCTCCGGTCCGCTCGGTCGCCGGATCGGATGCACGGACGACGGCTCGGTGGTCGAGCCGTCGTCCGCACGCTGTCCTAGGAAGGGGTTACTGCTGCAGCCACCAGTCTTCGACATTCCACATGTCGGTCGCGGTGCCCGGGTTCTTCTCGAAGTTCTGGACCTTGGCGCCCACACCCCGCACGTCGTTGCGGTAGTAGAGGACGACCTCCGGTACGGTATCGATGTATGCCTGCTGGATCTTGTAGGCCGCCTCGATCTGGTCCTTGGGATCATTCGAGTTCTTCAGCACATTGATCGCAGCGTCCATCTCGGGGTTGTTCAGGCGCAGGTAGTTGTACCCGTTGCCCTTGTTGGCCGCCGTCGGGATCTGCTCCGAGTGATAGCTGTAGTAGTAGTCACCGAACAGATCGAAGGTCAGCTGGTAGGCGAACTCCGACGTGTCGTAGTTGCCATGGGCCAGGTTGCACTTCGTGTCGTCCTTGACGTTCGGCCAGTTGGCGAACAGGACCGTCGTCCGGTCGACGAAATTCTCGTTGAGCTTGATGCCGATCTGCTGGAGCGACTTCGCGAGGAAGTCTGCACCGAGCTCTCGGAACCCCTGGGTGCTGGTGCAGTGCTCGAAGACGAGCGGGAGACCACTCTTCGGGTCGACGCGGATCCCGTCGGCTCCGGCCTTGTAGCCGGCGTCGTCGAGCGCCTTGTTGGCGGCCGCGAGGTCGAACGGAAGGCACTTGGCATCCGGCAGCTGCCAGTAGTTGGACGGGGTGGCGTTGGTGCAGGGGTTGTTGTCCGGGACCGGGGCGCCCGGGAAGACCGCCTGCCACATCGCATTCTTGTCGATCGCCTGCGAGATGGCCTTGCGGACGATCGGGTCCTGGAGGGCCGGGTGGCCCTTGCCCTGACCGAGGCCCGACTGGTTCATGTCGAAGTGTTCGTACAGCCAGGCCGGCGCGATGATCGCCTTCCCGGTCGCCGGATCGACGCCCTTGATGGCGTCGTAATCGTCCTGCGACAATTCGATCGCGACGTCGATGTCGCCGGTCAGGAAGGCCGCGACCTCGGTCGCCGCGTCGGCGTAGGTCTTGTAGGTCACGCCGTCCAGGTACGCCGGATGGTCGCCCCCGGCCCAGTTGTCGTTCCGGGAAAGCACGACGGTGTCGGACGAGGCCGTGTCGTACTTGAACGGTCCGCTGGTCGGGGCAGCACCGACGGCCGCGCTGAGCGGATAGCTCTTGGCCGCTGCGTCCTTGATCGGAATGGTCTTCATGTAGTGCTCGGGCATCGGCCACATGCCGCCGACCGCGCCGAGCCAGCCGGCGAACGGCGCCTTGAAGTGGAAGTCCGCCTCGAGCCCGTCGGCCGACGGGGTGATCTTGTCGATCTGGTCGTACGGCGAGGTCGTGATCCCGACCTGGTTCTTGTCGAGGATCCAGTTCCAGGTGTAGACCCAGTCGGCGAACGTCAGCGGCTGGCCATCGGACCACTTGAGGCCCGGCTTCAGCTTGGCGTGGACGGTGAACCCACCGCCCGACGGGTCATTCGTGACGCTGTCCTTGAACGTGATCGGCTCGGCGGCGAGGTCCGGCTTCCAGTGGCCGTCCGAGGAGACCGTGAGGAGCGAGCGCATGGTCGAAGCGATCACTTCGGTGTCCGCGGTCGCGTTCTGGTAATACGGGTTGAGCTGGTCGATCGTCGCATCCGTGCCGATGATGACCTTGCCGCCCGGTGTCCCGGTCGACGGCTTGTAGTCATAGCCGTACAGGAGCTGGTCGTAGTCGACCGGCGTCGGCGAAGGCGCGACCGTCGGCGACGCCGCGGCGGCCTCCGACGGTGCTGCCGCGCTGGCTGGCGCGGTCGAAGCGGCAGGCGTGCTCGTTGCGCCCTGGCAAGCGGCGAAGACGATCGCCGAGGTCGCGAGCAAGCCGAGTAAGCGATTCCGCATCTGCGGTCCTCCAAATGGGTACTTGACCCTGTCACTCCCAATTTCGCAACGGACCGCACGTACGCCACTGTCCCCCACGGTCTCCCGGCTCGATCTGCAGAGCAGACCGGGTCGCCGGCACGGAAACGGTGGGCGAACTGACGAGCGCACGGTGAGCTGCGGTCCCTGCGCTGCCGCCACTATGCGGACGCACCCGGAACGTGTCAACTGACGGCGATCGTGCCCCGAAGGGTCACCGACGGAGCGCGGATCGGGTCTCGGATGGCCGCCTGTCGTTCTGTCGCACCTCCTCCGCCGCGGTGGCGGTCGATCCCGTCGGGACCGTTCAGTCGGCTCGTGCGGGGTTGAGGTCGATCCGGACCGGCGGGGCCGCCCGACGCAGGCCGTCGGGGCCCGACCACGCGATCGTCGACGCGTCGGCCACGATGGTGACCGGGGGCTGTGTCGGCTCGACCCGCTGGCTATCGAGGAAGACGGCCATCGCTCGCGCGTCCGCCTCGACACGGGCCTGGTGCGCGGCCGGCGGCGGGCCGGGTTCGCTGACGGCGTCCGTCGCGGAATGGAGGACTGTTACCGGGCCGACGAGGGCGGCCACCAGCCCGGCGCCGACGACGACTCCCGCCAGGGATGTCCGGGCCCGCCAGGCGCTCGCGACCGGTCGCTGGACCCGCGTCCGCAACCGCTCCCAGGCCTCGACCGGTGGGTCGACCGTGGCCGCCTCGGCCAGGAGACGTCGGACAGCGTGGCCGGCGAGCATGATCTCGGTCAGATCCTCCTCGCAGCGGCGACAGCGGGCGAGATGGTCGAGCGCGGCGTCGATGTACGGTCCCCGCTCGGAACGTTCCCCGAGGGCGAGCAGCTCCGCCCGGTGCCGCATGCAGCCTGACGCACGACCCATCACGGGACTGCCTCCTCGGCGTCGACCGGTTCGGTGCCGACCTCGCCGTACGCGCCACCGAAGCGCCGATCGCCCTCGAGCCTGGTGCGCAACGCCCGAAGCGCGTAATGCAGGCGCGACTTGACCGTGCCCAGGCGGATGTCGAGGAGCTCGGCCGTCTCCTGGAGCGACAGGCCGTGGAGGTAGTACAGGATGACGACGCTCTGATGCTTCGGCGGCAGGTGGGCGACCCCGTCGCGCACGATCCGACGCAGCTCCTGCTGTTCGGCATGCTCAGCCGGCTCGGTCGCCCGGTCGCGCACCAGGCCGACCACCTCGTCCTCGATCGGCGAAGACGGCAGGCGGCGCCGGCCCAGGCGCGAGTAGCACAGGTTGAGCGCGACCCGGTGCAGCCAGGGCAGCGGCGAGACGTCGGTCCGAAGGATGTGCCGACGCTGATACGCCCGGGCGAACGTGTCCTGGAGGATCTCCTCGGCTGCCTGCGCGTCGCCGGTCAGGCCGTAGGCGGTGCGGTAGATCGACGTCCGGTAGCGCATGAAGAACGCCTCGAAGGCGTCCAGATCGTCGCGCTGCATCCGCACGAGAAGCGCGATTTCCTCGGCACGCCGACGACGTCGCTCCGCATCATCGATTGGCTCGCTCGTGGTCGGATCCTCCGAGGCGCGGGCTGGCCGATCTCCCGTTGCTCCCGACCGAAGATACGCCCTTCCCGCGTGGAAGGTTCACCGACAGGTGCGCGCACGCTCCACGATCAGTCCGGGCACGGCGTATCGGCGCCGGCCATCGGACGCCAGCGCAGATCCGGATGGCGGGCCGCGGTCGCCTCGTCGAGACGTCGGACGGGTGCATCGTGCGGGGCGTCCAGGACGAGCTGTGGGTTCGAGCGAGCCTCGGCGGCGATCGCGATCAGGGCGTCGGCGAAGGCGTCGAGCGTCTCGATCGTCTCGGTCTCGGTCGGCTCGATCAGCATCCCCTCGTCGACGATCAACGGGAAGTAGATCGTCGGAGGGTGATAGCCGTAGTCGATCAGACGCTTCGCGATGTCCAGCGTCCGGACCCCGGTCGCCTTCTTGATGCTTGACGCTGACGCCACGAATTCGTGCTTGCAGGCGCGGTCCCCGTACGGCTCGTCGAACGTCCCGGCCAGGCGGACCCTGAGGTAGTTCGCCGCCAGCACCGCGTCGTCGCTGACCTCGCGCAGCCCGCTCCCCCCGTGGGCCCGGATGTAGGCGTACGCTCGGACGAGCACCCCGGTGTTCCCGACGAAGCTGCGCATCCGCCCGATCGACGACGGGCGCTCGCCGGGCCGTTCGAGGCGGAAGGTGTCGTCGGCCTCGCGCAGGACCCGCGGCGCCGGGAGATACGGCAGCAGGCTCGTGCCGACGCCCACCGGACCGGCCCCCGGGCCGCCGCCGCCGTGCGGCGTGCTGAACGTCTTGTGGACGTTGAAGTGCATGACGTCGAAGCCCGCCTGGCCCGGCTTGAACCGGCCGAGGATCGCGTTCAGGTTGGCCCCGTCCATGTACGCCAGCGCTCCCGCGCCATGGACGAGGTCGAGCAGCTCGCCGATGCGCGCCTCGAACAGGCCCAGGGTCGACGGGTTGGTGATCATCACCGCCGCGGTGCGGGGCCCGAGCGCCGCCGTGAACGCATCGAGATCGACCCCACCGTCCGCGGCCGATGGGACGGTGACCGTCGTGAAGCCGGCCATCGTCGCCGTGGCCGGGTTCGTCCCATGCGAGCTGTCCGGGACGAGCACCTCGGTCCGATCGAGGTCGCCCCGCTCGCGATGGTAGGCGCGGATCATCAGGATCCCGGTCAGCTCGCCCTGGGCGCCCGCCGCCGGCTGGAGGGTGACGGCGCGCATCCCGCTGATCTCGGCCAGCGCCGCCTCGAGCTCCCACAAGAGCTGGAGCGTGCCCTGGGCGACCGCGTCGGGCGCGAGCGGGTGGAGGTTCGCGAAGCCGGGCAGGCGGGCCGCCCACTCGTTCAGCTTCGGATTCCACTTCATCGTGCACGAGCCCAGCGGATAGAACCCGGTATCCACCGCGTAGTTGAGCTGCGACAGGTTGACGTAGTGGCGGACGACCTCCGGCTCATTCATCTCGGGCAGAGCGGGCGGCGACTGGCGTCGCGCGGCCGCCGGGATCCTGGCCAGTGCGTCGGCCGGGGCGTGCGGGATCTTGCCGCCACCGCGGCCGGGGCTCGACTTCTCGAAGATCGTGGACTGCAAGCGCTTGCCGGTGACGCTCATGACGCGACCTGGCCGGGCGTCCGGGCGTCCGCCAGCTCCGTCGCGAACCGGGCGATCTCGTCTTCCGTGGTGACCTCGGTCGCGCAGACCAGCAGGCCGTCCGCGAGCGAGGGGTCGTCGGGTTCCGCCTCGGCCAGGACAAGCCCGGCGAGGATCCCCCGATCGAGCAGCCGCCGGTGGACGGCTGGGGCGTCCGGGACGCGGACGACGAACTCGTTCAGATACGGCCCAGGGTGGAGGCGCGGCGCCCCGGCCGCGGCGAGGGCCGTCTCGAGTTCGGCCGCCCGGGCCGCTCCGAGCGCGGCGACGTCCTTGAGCCCGTGCGGCCCGATCGTCGTGAGATAGACGCTCGCGGCGAGGGCCAGCAAGGCCTGGTTCGTGCAGATGTTGCTCGCCGCCTTCTCGCGCCGGATGTCCTGTTCGCGCGCGCGCATCGTCATCACGAACGCCCGCTGACCGTCCAGGTCGGTCGTCATCCCGACCAGCCGGCCGGGGATCTGGCGGACGAGCGCGTCGGTCGAGGCGAGGATCCCGAGGTACGGGCCGCCGTACTGCGGAGCGATGCCGAGTGGCTGGCCTTCACCGGCCGCGATGTCCGCGCCGTACGCTCCAGGGGGAGCTAGCACCGCCAGCGACACGGGTTCGACGACCGCCACGAACAGCGCCCCCGCGGCATGCGCCAGCCGGCCGATCTCGGCCATCGGCTCGAGCAGCCCGAGGAAATTCGGCTGACCTGCCACCACGCCGGCCACGGGTCGATCCTGGTCGGCCAGCATCCGCTCGAGGGCGCCCAGGTCCGTCGTTCCGGCATCGGGTCCGGTCGCGATCAGCGGGATCTCCTCGACGGCCAGCCCGCCACCCAGGAAGTACGTCGTCGTGGTCTCCCGGTAGTGGCGGTGGACCGCCCGGGACACGAGGACCCGCTCACGCCGGGTCGCCCGGCAGGTCATCAGGGCCGCCTCGGCGGTCGCCGCCGCGCCGTCGTAATGCGAGGCGGAGACCACGTCCATGGCGACCAGCTCGGCCATCAGCGATTCGTACTCGTAGATCGACTGGAGGGTGCCCTGGCTGATCTCGGGCTGATAGGGCGTGTAGGCCGTGTACCACTCGCCGCGGAGCAGGATCTGGTCGACGGCGGCCGGGGTGTAGTGACGGTAGACGCCGGCCCCGAGGAAGGAGGCCAGATCGACCCGGTTGCGGCCGGCCAGGGCCTGCAGGCGCGCCGCCAGGCTGAGCTCGGGCTCGGGACCCGGCAGCTCGAGCCGACCGGCGCGGAGCGACTCGGGGATGTCGGCGAAGAGCGCATCGACGGAGTCGACCCCGATCGTCGCCAGCATCCGGGCGCGATCGGCCGGGGTGTGCGGCCCGTAGGGCATCGGGAGGTCAGCCCTCCGCGATCAGGGCGTCGTACGCGGCGGGGTCGAGCAGCTCGTCGAGCTCGGCGGCATCGGCCACCGTCACGCGGAGCATCCAGCCGGCGCCGTATGGCTCGGCGTTGACCAGCTCCGGCTCGCCGGCCAGGGCGCCGTTCGCCTCGGTCACCGCGCCGCTGATCGGTGCGAACAGGTCGCTCACCGCTTTGACCGACTCGACGACGCCGAAGACCGCACTCTGGCTGAGCGCCCGACCAGTGTCCGGCAGCTCGACGAAGACGATGTCGCCGAGCTGGGTCGTGGCGTACTCGGTGATCCCGATCGTCGCCTGGTCGCCGTCGACGCGGACCCACTCGTGGTCCTTGGTGTAGCGCAGATCCGTGGGGACCATCGGCGGCCGATCCTCCTCGTAGCGACCGTCTCCACCTCCCGACCGGGCTCGTGGAGCGGTCAGCCCGCCCGCCGGTAGAACGGGAGCGGGACGACCTCGGCGGCGACCCGCGCGTCGCGGATCCCGACCGCCAGCATGGTACCGGGTTCGGCATCGGCGGGGGCGACGTAGGCCATCGCGATCGGCACACCGAGCGTCGGGCTCGGCGCCCCGCTGGTCACGACGCCCGTCTGGCGCTCGTCGGCGAACACGGGGTAGCCGTGTCGGGCGATGCCCCGCCCGCGGACGACCAGGCCGACCAGGCGCCGGGTCGGCCCGTTCGCCTCGACGCGTTCGAGGGCGGCACGGCCGACGAAGTCCCCGGGCTTGGCCAGCTTGACCACCCGGCCAAGACCGGCCTCGTACGGGGTCGTGGCGGCATCGAGCTCGTTGCCGTAGAGCGGCATCCCCGCCTCGAGGCGAAGCGTGTCCCGGGCACCCAGCCCGATGGGGGCGAGCCGGAGCGCCTCGCCGGCGGTCATGAGCGCGTCCCACAGCTCCACGGCCCGCTCCATGTCGACGAAGACCTCGAAGCCGTCCTCGCCGGTGTAGCCGGTCCGGGCGACGAGTGCGTCGATGCCGGCTACCTGGCCCTCGGCGATCCCGTAGTAGCGCAGCGCGGACAGGTCGATCCCCGTCTGCGGCGTCGCGATCTCGAGCGAGCGCGGGCCCTGGATCGCGACCAGGGCGGTCGCCAGGGAGCGGTCGTCGACGATCGCTCGGAAGCCCGCCATCCGCTCGACGAGGAGATCGCTCACGACCTGGGCGTTGGCCGCGTTCGCCACGACGAGGTACCGATCGTCTGCCAGCCGGTAGACGATCAGATCGTCGAGGATCCCACCGTCGGGGGCGCAGATCATCGAGTAGTGGGCGCGCCCGACCGCGAGCGTCCGCGGATCGGTGACGAGCGCGAACGCCAGCGCGGTCCCGGCCTCGGGCCCTTCGACGAACAGCTCGCCCATGTGCGACAGATCGAATAGCCCGGCGGCCTCGCGGACCGCCCGGTGCTCCTCGAGGATCCCGGCGTACTGGACGGGCATCAGCCACCCGGCGAAGTCGATCAGCCGCGCGCCGAGGGCACGGTGGCGCTCGAGCAGCGGCGTGGTCCGGACCGCGTCGTCGCCCGCGACCCCCACCTCAGGCACCCGGACCGGCCGGATCGGGTCCGGCGGCCGGCGACCCCGCCGCGTCCGCCGCTCCGGCACGCCGCTGGGCGAGTCGCTCGGCGGCGCGCTCGACCAGGCCCCGCTCGGACTCGAACGTCAGCACGGCACCCGCCTCCGCCATCTCGAACCAGCGGACCTCGTCGAATTCGTGATCGTGCTGGCTGAGATCCCCGCCGGTCGGCTCCATCAGGAAGTAGAAGACGGTCTTGTGGATCCGGGTCCCGCGCTGCGTGAACGTGTAGCTGATGAGATCGAGCGACTCGAGGACGCGGACCTGCAGCCCGGTCTCCTCGGTCACCTCGCGAACGGCCGTCTCCTCGGTCGACTCCCCGGCGATCGGCGTGCCCTTGGGGAGGGTCCAGGTCCGGACATCGTTGCGCCGACCGGCGACGAACCTCGGGATGCCGGCCTCGGACCGGACGACAACGCCACCGGCGGAGGTGGCGGTAGCCTGCTTCAGGCCAGCCACGGCGCCGATGCGGCGCTCGAGCGGCCTTCGCGAACGGGACCGCTGGGGCGCGACCAGCGCATCGACACGACCGGGCGGATCCGGCCGCTGGTGACGGGCCGTGGCTGGGCCACGGTCATCGACCGCCAGCGAGCTCGCACCCGCTGGAGAAGCGGGGGGTCCGGATGGCGCAGCACCGTCGGCCGGGCCTGCGTGGCCCGGAACGTCACCGTCGCGCGGAGCCCCAGTCGGCGTTCGCGTGCCCGGGACGGGGCACCCACGAAACGCGCCGCCGGGCGAGCCGCGTAGCGGGCGGCGATGGAATGCTGCATGTCCCCAATCCTACCGTTTCAGGGAGTGTTTGCAAGGGCGGTCCGGAGCCGTCCGGAAACGTCCGGTGTCAGCGCGCCACGGGCCTCGGCCAGGGCGATCTCCCGCTCGGCGGCAGCGCGATACAGGGGCAGCACGTCGGGTGCGTCCGTCGCCAGGGTCGCCAGATGACGCTCGAGCGTCCCGATGTCGCCCCGCGTCATGGGTCCGGTGAGCGCGGCGCGGATGCCGAGTGCCCGGGCATTGCCGAGGGTCTGCTCGATCAGCGGTCCGTAGATGGCCAGGCTGCCGGCCTCGTCGAGACCGGCCACCCGCCCGAGCTCGGCGATCGCGTCGAGCAGGGCCACGAACCCGCCCGCGGCGAGCACCGCGGCGGCGTGATACGCGGCTTTCGTGCCCGGCGCGAGGCGGACCGGGTCGGCGCCGATGGCCCGGGCCATGTCGGCCAGCATCGCCACGAGCTGATCGTCCCCTTCGACCGCCACGGTCGCACCGTGGAGGGCGGCGACCGCCCGCTCGAGGTCGGCGAAGGCGACCAGCGGGTGGAAGCTGCCGATCTGCGTCCCAGCGGCCATCGCCGGCTCGAGGACCTCCACCCCGAGCGCCCCGCTGGTATGGATGAGCGCCTGGCCGCTGTACAACCGGATCCCTTCGGCGACCGTCGGGACGGCGTCGTCGGGAACGGCGAGGATGATGAGCTCGACCTCGTCGAGCAGCGGCGTGACCTCGACGAACGCCCGCGTCCCGCCCACCAGCTCGCGGAACCGCTCGCGCCGGACCGCATCGCGACTCGCGACCGCGGCGATCGGCCAGCCGGCCCGGGTCAGCGCGACACCCAGCGCAGAGCCAACGGAGCCGGCCCCGACGATCCCGATCAGCGGCGGCTCGCCGGCCGACGAATGCTGGTGGGGGTGGGGGTGGTCGTGCGGCAGGCCGTCGGCGTGATCGTGGCCGCGCGGCGGCGGGTCCAGCTCGATCCCGGCGGCCTCGAGCGCCGCCAGCTTCTCGTCGTCGTCCTCACGTCCCCGGTCGCGCCAGGCCTTCATCGTTCGGGGTACGCTTCCATCCGACGATTCTAGCCACCCCAGCGAAGGATGATCCGTGTCGGTCCGCGACCCCTTCGACGCCCGGACGAGCCTCGGTCCGGGGCTGCCCGACATGTACCGGCTGGGCGCCCTCGCGTCGCTCGGGCTGGACCTCGAACGGACCCCGCTGACGGTCAAGATCCTGCTCGAGAACGCGCTCCGGCACGCCGGTCGCGGGATCGTCACGAGCTCCGATGTCGAGACGCTCGCGGCGTGGCGCCCCGGAGCCGGCGGGACCTCCGAGGTCGAGATCCCGTTCATGCCGTCACGGGTCATCCTCCAGGACTTCACCGGCGTCCCGGCGGTCGTCGACCTGGCGGTCATGCGCGACGCGATGGCCGACCTCGGCGGGGATCCCGGCAAGGTCAATCCACTCGTCCCGGCCGACCTCGTCATCGATCACTCGGTCCAGGTCGACCGGTTCGGCACGCCCGGCGCCTTCGCTTTCAACGTCGAGCGCGAGTACGAGCGCAACGGCGAGCGCTATGCCCTGCTCCGCTGGGCGCAGTCGGCGTTCCGCGACCTGCGGGTCGTCCCGCCGGGGACAGGCATCGTCCACCAGGTGAACCTCGAGTTCCTGGCGACGGTCGTCGCCGACCGCGCCGACGCCGACGGGCGGGTCGCCTTCCCGGACACGCTCGTCGGGACCGATTCACACACCACGATGATCAACGGGCTCGGCGTCCTCGGCTACGGCGTCGGAGGGATCGAGGCCGAGGCCGTGCTGCTCGGCCAGCCGCTCTACCAGCCGATGCCGCGGGTGGTCGGCGTCCGCCTCCACGGGGAGTTGCCGCGCGGCTCGACCGCGACCGACCTCGTCCTGGTCGTCACCGAGCTGCTCCGCGGGTTCGGGGTGGTCGGTGCCTTCGTCGAGTTCGCCGGCGACGGGCTCGCCTCGCTGGCCCTGGCGGACCGGGCCACGATCGCCAACATGAGCCCCGAGTTCGGGGCGACCTCGACGCTCTTCCCGATCGACGACGAGACGCTGGCCTACCTCCGTCTGACCGGTCGGTCGGCCGACCGGATCGAGCTGGTCGAGCGCTACGCGCGGGCGCAAGGCCTATGGCGCGAGCCAGGCCGCGGTCCCGACTTCGACGCGGATCTCGAGCTCGACCTGGCCGGCGTCGAGCCGTCGGTCGCCGGACCGCGGCGCCCGCAGGACCGCGTCCTGCTGTCGGACCTGCGCGATTCCTTCCGGACGTCGTTCCCGCAGACCGTGTCGGCCGCCGGATCGAGCGCCGCGTCCGAGGCCGCCCGGATGGACGACGAAGGCGGACCGGTCGACGGACCCGACGGCGCCATCGCGATCGAGGTCGACGGCCGCTCGGCCACCGTCCGTTCGGGATCGGTGGCCATCGCCGCGATCACCTCATGCACGAACACGTCGAACCCGACGGTCATGGTCGGGGCGGGCCTGCTCGCCCGCAATGCCGTCGCCCGCGGTCTGACCGTCGGACCGACGGTCAAGACGTCGCTGGCCCCGGGCTCGAAGGCGGTCACCGGCTACCTCGAGGCCGCGGGCCTGATGGACCCGCTCGGCCGGCTCGGGTTCGCCCTGGCCGGCTACGGCTGCACGACCTGCATCGGGAACTCTGGGCCGCTCGACGCCCCGGTCGCGGCGGCCGTCGAGGACCACGACCTGGTCGTCGCCGCCGTCCTGTCGGGCAATCGGAACTTCGAGGGTCGGATCCACCCGCTCGCACGGGCGAGCTATCTCGCCTCGCCGCCGCTGGTCGTCGCCTTCGCCCTCGCCGGGCGGGTCGACATCGACCTGACCAAGGAGCCGCTGGGGATCGGTGACGACGGCCGGCCCGTCTTCCTCGACGATGTCTGGCCGAGCCCCGAGGAGATCCGGTCGGTCATCGGCTCGGCGATCTCGCCCGAGCTGTTCCGCGCGACCTACGCTACCGTCTTCGAGGGCGACGACCGCTGGCGCGCCCTGCCGGTGCCCGCGGGCGACCGGTTCGCCTGGGATCCCGGCTCGACCTACATCGCGCGGCCGCCGTTCTTCGACGGGCTCCGCGCCGAACCCGATCCGGTCGCGGACATCGTCGGCGCCCGCGTGCTGGCGGTCCTCGGCGACTCGGTCACGACCGACCACATCTCGCCGGCCGGATCGATCGCCCCGTCCTCACCGGCCGGTCAGTGGCTCCAGGCACACGGGGTGGGCCCGCTCGAGTTCAACTCCTATGGCGCCCGGCGCGGTCAGCACGAGGTCATGATCCGGGGCACGTTCGCCAACATCCGCCTGCGCAACCGCCTGGCCGACGGCCGCGAGGGTCCGTTCACGGTCCACCTGCCCGACGGCGCGGAGACGTTCATCTACGACGCCGCCGAGCGCTATGCGACCGAGGGCGTCCCGCTCCTCGTCATCGCAGGACGCGAATACGGCTCGGGGTCATCGCGCGACTGGGCGGCGAAGGGCACCCGGCTCCTCGGCGTCCGCGCCGTCCTGGCCGAGAGCTATGAGCGGATCCACCGATCGAACCTCGTGGGGATGGGCGTCCTGCCGCTCCAGTTCCTGCCCGACCAGAGCGCGGCCTCGCTCGGGCTGACCGGTCGCGAGCGCTACACGATCGAAGGGCTGGCGGGCGGGCCGGCACCCCGCGCGAGGCTGGCTGTGGTCGCGACCCCGGACGGCGGGGTCGCGCGCCGGTTCGAGGTCATCGCCCGGCTCGACGGCCCGATCGAGGTCGACTACTTCCGCCAGGGCGGCATCCTGCCGGCCGTCCTCCGCCGCCTCGCGGGGGTCGCCACGACCTAGCGAGGCCATTCGGGGTGATGGTGGGCGATACTGGATTCGAACCAGTGACCTCGCGGATGTGAACCGCGCGCTCTAACCGACTGAGCCAATCGCCCCCGGATGCTCCCGGGCGCCGTGCCCGAGCCGGTCGATCATAGCCGGAGGCCCGGCCAGCGGGCAAGGATCGCCTCCGGCCCGAGCGACTCGATGACGACGGTCTTGCTCCGGGCGCCGGCCCCGGACACGATCGACACCCGGCCCGCCGCGACGTCGAGCTCATCCGCGAGCAGGCGGATGAGCGCACGGTTGGCCGCCTCGTCCACCGGCGGCGCGGTGACCCGCGCCCGGAGCACGCCGTCCGTCCCGACACCGTCGACTCGGTCCGCTCCCCCACGCGGCGTCAGCCGCACGATGAACCGGGCGTCAGCCGGCACCCGGCGTCCCCGGCGAGGGTCGATCGCCGAACAACGCGCGCCCGACCCGGACGATCGTCGCGCCTTCCTGGACCGCCACCGGGTAGTCGTCACTCATGCCCATCGACATCTCGGGGCCGAGCCGCGGATGCGCCTCGCGCAGCTCGGAGGCGAGACGGCCCAGCGCTCGGAAGGTCGGTCGGGCCGCCTCCGGCTCGTCGACCAGCCGGCCGATCGTCATCAGGCCGTCGGGTCGGAGCGCTCCCAACTCGAGGAGGGCGGGCAGGGCGGCGGCGAGGTCGGTCGGCTGGAAGCCGGCCTTGGCCGGATCGACGTCGACGTTCACCTGGAACAGGACCGGCAGCCGCTTGTCGTCGGGGACCGCCCCGGTCGCCGGCAGTCCGCGGACCTCCCGGGTCAGCCGATCGAGGCGACGGGCGAGATCGAGCGAATCGATCGACTCGATGACGTCGAAGGCCTCGATCGCGCGCCGGGCCTTGTTCGACTGGAGCGGGCCGATGAGATGCCACGTCGCGTCGGGCAGGGCGTCGGCCTTCGCCGCGCCGTCCTGGACGCGGTTCTCGCCCAGGACGGTCAGGCCCGCGGCCACAGCGACGCGGACGCGGTCCACCGACACCGTCTTCGAGACGGCGACCAGCGCGACGTCCGCAGGATCGCGGCCGACGCCGGCACAGGCTTCAGCGATGCGGTCGAGGACCTGTCGACGTGCGGCCGCGAGGCCGACGACGGCGGTCGGGTCGAGCTCCGTCGGAGGACTGCCGGCGGTCACCGGCGGCGGGCTACTTGCCGCGGCGGAGGAAGCTCGGGATCTCGAGGTCGTCCGGATCGATCTGGGCGCGCTGCACGGGCGCCGGAGAGACGGCCACGGTCCGCTCGACCCGGACCGCCGCGGCGGCGGCTCCGCCGTCGAGGTCGCCGGCGTTGGCCGCGCGCTGACGATCGAGCTCCTCGAGGAAGTCGCGGGAGGTCGGCCGCGCGGTTCCCTGGACCTCCCATGCGGACCCGGAAGCCGCCTGGCGGGCGGCGTCACGCTTGCGACCGGCGTCGAAGCCGGTGGCGATCACCGTGATCTGGACTTCGTCCCCGAGCCGCTCGTTGAAGCTCGTCCCGAAGATGATGTTGGCCTCCGGGTCGGCGGCTTCCTTGATGGCCTCGGCCGCCTCGGTGACCTCGTACAGGCTCAGGTTCGACGAGCCGGTGATGTTGAACAGGATCCCCTGGGCCCCGGCGATGCTGACCTCGAGGAGCGGGCTCGCGATCGCCTGCTGGGCGGCCTCCACCGCGCGGTTCTCACCCGACGCCCGGCCGATGCCCATGAGCGCCGATCCTGCGTCCTTCATGATCGTCCGGACGTCCGCGAAGTCGAGGTTGATCAGGCCCGGGACGGTGATGATGTCGCTGATCCCCTGGACGCCCTGGCGGAGCACGTCGTCGACGACCCGGAAGGCGTCGACGATCGAGGTGTTCTTCTGGACGACGTCCTTGAGTCGGTCGTTGGGGATCGTGATGAGGGTGTCGACGTTCGCCTTGAGCTCCTCGGTCGCCTTCTCGGCGACGAGCTTGCGTCGGTTGCCCTCGAACGAGAACGGCTTGGTCACGATGCCGATCGTGAGGGCGCCCATCTCCTTGGCGATCTGGGCGATGACCGGGGCGGCGCCGGAGCCCGTCCCGCCGCCCATCCCGGCCGTGATGAAGACCATGTCCGAATCGCGCAGTGCGTCGGCGACCCGCTCCGAGTCCTCCTCCGCTGCCCGCTGGCCGATCGACGCATCCCCGCCGGCGCCGAGGCCGCGGGTGATCTTGTCGCCGACCCGGATCTTGTGCGGCGCGTCCGACTGGAGGAGCGCCTGGGCATCGGTGTTGCAGGCGATGAACTCGACACCCATCATCTCGGCCCGGATCATCCGGTTGACGGCATTGCTCCCGCCACCACCGACACCCACCACGCGGATCAGGGCGAAGTTCTCGGAATCGGATCGCAGCGACATCGCCTCTCCTCCGGTGGTACGTGCCGGGTCGTTCGTGGTGGTTGGTCAGGGGGTGCGCGCTCTGGAGATGTCGACGGAGTATAGCGCCGGGTCAAGACGTCGGGGCAGATCGACCCTCGTCGAGGTGTGAGCGCGCACCGGTCGCGGGCGAGGTGGCCCGCCAGGTCGACCGGAGGATCAGGGGAAGATGCTGCGGAGCGCGTCGCGAAGGCGGCCGAGGCCGCCCATCGCCGGGGCCGACTCGTAGCGACCCGGCTCACCCTGGGCGAGGACGACGGCGCCCCACCGGAGCAGGCCGATGGCCGTGCTGTTGGCCGGCGTCAGCAGGTTATCGACCAGGCCCCCGACGCCCGACGGGCCGGCGATCCGGACCGGCATCTGGAGGACTTCGCGACCCAGCTCGGCGGCGCCCGCCAGCTCGGCGCCGCCGCCCGTCAGGACGATCCCGGCGGGGAGCATCCCGTGCCCGGTCCCCTTCATCTCGTTGGCGAGGAGCTCGAACGTCTCGCGCATCCGGGCTTCGATGACCTGGCACAGCTCGAGCCGGCTGACCGTGCGGCCGGCCTCCTCGCCGAGCATCGCGACGTTGATCATCTCGTCCGCGTCGACGGCCCGCAGGTCGCACGTCCCGTTGTGGATCTTGAGCTCCTCGGCCACCTGGAGGGTCGTCTTCATCACCGCCGCGATGTCCATCGTCACGTTGTTGCCGCCGACCGGCAGGACGCTGGTGTAGAACGGCGATCCGTCGGCGAACAGGGCGAGGTCGATCGTGCCGGCGCCGATATCGGCGACGGCGACCCCGAGCTCCTTCTCCGTCTCGCTCAGGACCGCTTCGGCGGAGGCCAGCGAGTCGGCGACGAGCTCATCGATCTTCACCCCTCCGGCGACGACGCACTTGGTCAGGTTCTGGACCGCGGTCGCCGAGCCCGTGACGATATGGGTCTCCACCTCGAGCCGGACGGCGCTCATCTCGAGCGGATCCTTGACCCCCTCCTGGCCGTCGACGATGAACTGGCGCGGCAGGACGTGCAGCACGTCTCGATCCGAGGGGATCCTGACCGCGCGAGCGACCTCGGTGGCGCGGTTGATGTCCTCGCGGGACACTTCCTTGGCGTGGCCGCTGACCGACACCGCGCCGCGCGAGTTCTGGCTCTCGACGTGCTGGCCGCCGACGCCCACGAACGCCCGGTCGATCTTCCAGCCGGACAGACGCTCGGCCTGCTCGACCGCCCCGGCGATCGACTGGACCGTCTGCTCGATGTTGACGACCACGCCCTTCTTGAGGCCGGTCGTGGCGACCGTCCCCTTGCCGATGATCGTCAGCCCGCCGTCCCGGCCGACCTCGCCGATGAGCGCGGTGACCTTCGTCGTCCCGACGTCGATCCCGACCAGGACCGCTTCTCGTTCCACAGTCGTCGTTGCCCCTCTACAGGAAGTGGCGGCGGATGAGTGCCACGTTGTTGAAGATCCGTGGCCCGAAGGTGATCAGCGCGACCAGGTACAGGTCCAGGCCGAGTCGATCGCCGATGAAGGTGAGCAGGACGGCCACCGTCGCGTTGGTGACGAAGCCGCTGATGAAGATCCGATTGTCATA
The DNA here is from genome assembly GCA_017881905.1 of Chloroflexota bacterium. GTDB lineage: Bacteria > Chloroflexota > Limnocylindria > Limnocylindrales > CSP1-4 > Chersky-267. The sequence continues at coordinate 37,435 of JADGQI010000172.1, read as the reverse complement.
GACCCCGTCGAGTTCGGCGCGCACCGCGCCGAGGACCGAGTCGAGCGCCGCGACGATCGCGACGGCCGAATAGCGAGCGAACTCGAAACTGACATCGACCTGGAGGAGGAGCCCGAGCAGGACGCCCAGAACGAGGCCTGCCAGGGGAAGCAGCACGCGGCGTCGCCCTCCCGTCGGATCGTTTCGGCAAGGCTACTCGACGCGACGGATCGCGGGCAACCTGCGCCTCCTCCGGCGCAGCCCGGAACGGCGGTCACGGCGCGACCTTGGCCGTATACGTCCCCGCGCGGTCGTCGGCCAGGACGACCGTGGCGACGGTCTCCTCCCGGCCGGCGAGCAGGCTCTTGAGCAGCCGGACCTGGCCCGGGATGAGGTCCGTCTTCCGGATGGTCGGCGTGTAGTACCCGAAGACCGCCGACCAGCCGTCCTTGCCGGTATCGACGCTGAACCCGGTCGCGTCGTCGATCCGGACGTGCAGCCCGGCCGCGCCGCTGCCGACGTCGACCGGGAGGAGCGACCCGAGCCGGGTCGCGGCGTCGAAGTCGACCGGGTCGACCGTGTCGCCGATCTGCATGCCGACGACGTCCGGGGCGACGTTCGGGCCGTCCTGGCCGCCGTGTCCGTCGCTCGATCTGGTCGCCGGGCTCCGGCGGTCGTCGATGACCGGCAGGCCCGGGGTGGTGGTGGCGTCGGCGAAGACCAGCCCGTCGGCATCGACCAGGAAGCGCTCGTTGCCGACCTGCCAGACGACGACGGCCTGCCGCTCGGTCAGGTGGACCCGGAGCGTGTCGGGCAGGGCGATCTCGATCGACGCGCCCGCGACGGTCGGTAGCGCCCGAAGCCGCTCGCTCATCCCGTCGGTCGACAGCCGGAAGAGATTGCTGCCGTCCTCGACCGAGAGCTCGGACCGGACGATCGCCTCGTCGGTGCGGTCGGCGCCGACGATGTCCAGCGTTCGATAGCCGAACGCCGGGCTCGCGCTGACGCCGTAGATGGCCAGGCCCGAGCCGATGAGCACGAGCAGAGCGAGCGATCGGGTCCGGTTCATCCCCGCCGAGGCGCGTCGGATGTCCGGACCGCGCCGGCTCGACCGTCGGGTGGCCGGGCGGCTCGTCCGCCGTCCGCTCATCGGGGCAGGTCCGCTGGGGTCAGCCGCGGACGGACGGCGCCGGCGTGACGTTCCAGCGCCAGCTCGACGATGCGCTCGGCGACGGCGCCGAAGCTGTGCCCGCCCAGCGCGGCCATGACCGGGAACAGGCTGATCGGGGTGAACCCCGGGATCGTGTTGATCTCGGACAGCGCGACGCCCTCCGGGTTGAGCAGGAAATCGATCCGGGCGAACCCCTCGGCGCCGATGGCGCGATAGCAGTCCCGGGCGATCTTGAGGATCGTCGCCCGGGTGACCGGGTCGACGTCGGCCGTCGGCGTCGTCCGGGACAGTCCCAGCGTGTACTTCGCGGCGTAGTCGTAGAACTCGTGACCCGCGACGATCTCGCCCGGCCCATACAGCTCGAGCCGGGCCGGATCGTTGCCGATGACGGCGACCTCGAGGTCCCGGGCGCCGGCCACGTACGCCTCGGCCAGGACGAGCGTGTCGTGACGCAGCGCGAGCTCGATCGCCGGAGCACGCTCAGCCTCGACGTGGGCCAGGGTCATCCCGACCGAGCTCCCGAGACGGGCCGGCTTGACCATGAGACGCGGGTCGCCGGTCCCCGACGCGAACGCCTCGAGCTCGCCGAGGACGCCCGCCCGATCGGCCGCCCAGCGGTCGGACCGGATCTCGCGCCAGTCGGCGATCGGCAGGCCGATCCCCCGGCACAGGCGCTTGAAGATCGCCTTGTCCATCCCGATCGCCGACGCCGCGACGGCGGATCCGGTGTAGGGCAGCCGCGCCGCCTCGAGGAGCGCCTGGACCGTGCCGTCCTCGCCGAACGGACCGTGCAGGGCGATGAACACGACGGGCGCCGCGTCAGCGTCCGCGAGACGCCCGATCGCTGCGGCGGCCGACTCGGGACCGATCGCTCCGATCGCGACCGGGTCGTCCCACGCCGATGGCGGGTCGGCCGGACCGCGCGACCCCGCGGGCAGTCGCCACCACCGGCCGTCGAGGTCGATGAGGTGCCGCTCGACTCGGTGGCCGAGGTCCTCGAGTGCATCGGCGACGGCACTCCCGGACACGACCGACACGTCGTGCTCGGCGGACGGCCCGCCGAGGAGGACCGCGATCGGCGGGAAGCGGCTGGTCATCGGACGGCCTCCGGCTCGGTGGTCTGGACCCAGCGGTCGTCCGTGCCCCAGTCGCCGATGAACACGACCTCCGGCTCGAGCTGGACGCCGTACCGTCGGGCGACCTCGGTCCGGACCAGCTCGCCCAGACCGCGGACGTCGGCGGCGGTCCCCTTCCGGTCGTTGATCAGGAAGTTGGCGTGCTTCTCGCTGACCGAGGCGCCGCCCAGACGGGTCCCCTTGAGCCCGGCCGCATCGATCAGCCGCCCGGCGGAGTCGTCCAGCGGATTGCGGAAGTACGAGCCGGCGCTCGGGATGCCGAGCGGCTGGTGCGCCTGGCGCCAGTGGCGGATGTCGTCGAGCCGCTCCCGGATCTCGTCGGGCGTGGCTGAGGTGAGTCGGAACGTCGCGGACACGACGATCTCGGGAACGGCGTCGGGCGAGACACGGTGCTTGAGCCGGCTGTCGCGGTAGCCGAGCTCGAGAGCCTCGGGGTCCTGGCGCACCTCGGTCCCGTCCGCGGTCATCACCATGGCGCCCTCGAGGATGGCCTTCACGTCCGACTCGTGGGCGCCCGCGTTCGCCCAGACGGCACCGCCGACCGAGCCGGGGATGGCCAGCCCGAACTCGAGTCCGGACAGCCCGGCGCCCTGAGTGACGGTCGCCGCCCGGGCCATGGGCACCCCGGCCTCGGCGATCAGCCGATCGTCGCGGACCTCGGTCCCCTCGGCGCGGACCTGGATGACGACCCCACGGACCCCGGCATCGGCGATGACGACGTCGCTGCCCCGCCCGAGGACCACATGCGGGATCCCCCGGGTCCGGACGAACTTGACCAGGGCCCGCAGCTCGAACGCGTTGTGGGCGACCGCGAACAGATCGGCCGGTCCGCCGACGCGCATCGTGGTGAACCGGGCGAGCGGCTCGTCGCGCGAGGTCTTGACCCCGAGCCGGCGCTGGATCTCGGTGCCCAGGGCGATCGGATCGAAGGCCGTCGCGGCGGTCATGCGGCCGCCTCGCGCGAGCGCCGGTCGAGGGCGTCGCGGTCCGGGAAGGGCCGGCGCTCCGCTACCGCCAGGACCAGCTCGGCGACCGCCGCCGCGGCACCCGGCCGCCCGAGCCCCCGCGCCGCCGCCGACATCCGGGCGTGCGCCTGGGGATCGTCGAGGAGGCCCGCCGCGTCGAGTAGCGCCGCCGCGTCGAACGCCTCGTCCGCAACCAGGCGGCCCGCGCCGGACTCGACCAACCGCCGGGCGTTCGCGCGCTGGTGTCCCGCAGCGTGCGGGTACGGGACGACGATCAGCGGCTTCCCGAGGGCCGTCGCCTCGGCCAGCGTGGAGCTTCCCGCCCGGCCGACGATGAGGTCGGCGGCGACCAGCGCATCGGTCATCTCGGCGCCCAGGAACGGGTACGGCCGATACCGGTCGCGTCGCTCGGCGGGCAACGCCTCCCGGTCCGCCAGCGCCCCGGCGTAGCCGGCGTCGCCGGTGACGTGGACGACATGCACCCGCTCAACCAGACGCGGCAGCGCCTCGGCGACCGCCGCGTTGAACCGGCGGACGGCCTGCGACCCGCCGAACACGAGCAGGAGCCGATCCCCCGGCGGGACCCCGAACCGGGCGCGGGCGGCGTCGGGGTCGACCGTCCCGAGGTCGCGGATCGGCGTCCCGGTGAGGTAGCAGCGGTCCGCGGGTACCGCCAGGGCGGCGCCGGTCTCGGGGAACGAAACGGCCACGACCGAGGCGAGCCGGGCCGTCGCCCGGACGCTCCGCCCGGGCACGACGTTGCCCTCCCACAGCACGGTCGGGATGCCCATCGGCCTCGCGGCGATGAGGACGGGGATCGCCACGTAGCCGCCGGTCGTGAAGATGGCCGCGGGACGCAGTCGGGCCAGGATCGCTGCGGCCTGGGGCACCGACACGGCCAGCCGGATCGGGTCCAGGACGAGATGGATCGACCGGTCGGTCGAGCGAAGCGAGCGGAGCGCCAACCGCCGGAGCGGGATGTCGGAGGCGCGGACGATCGACCCCTCGAGCCCGCGCTGCCCACCGATCCAGGACAACTCGGCCTCAGGGTCGCTGGCGCGTAGCGACCGGGCGACGGCCAGAGCCGGGTAGATGTGCCCGCCCGTTCCGCCGCCCGCGATCAGCAGACGCATCGTTCCATGTGCCTCGTTCAACGGTCTCGCGTGAGATCGACAGGAGGATCCCGACGGCAGCCAGGCTGATCGTCAGGGACGAACCGCCGGCGCTGATGAAGGGAAGGGTGATCCCGGTGATCGGGAACAGCGCCACGACGACGCCGATGTTGATGAACGCCTGGACGCACAGCCAGGTCGTGATCCCGGCAGCGAGCAGCGCTCCGAAGGTGTCGGGGGCCGCGAGGGCGACCCGGATGCCCTGGTAGGCGAGGATCACGAACAGGACGACGACCAGACCGGCGCCGATCAGCCCGAACTCCTCGCCGATCACGGCGAAGATGAAGTCGTTGCTGGCGTTCGGCAGGAACAGCCCACCGGCGCCCCGGCTCTGCCCCAGCCCGAGCCCGAACAACCCGCCCGACCCGAGCGCCATGAGTCCCTGCACCGAGTGGAAGCCGATCGTGTCGGGGTAGGCCCACGGATCGATCCACGCCCGGATCCGCTCGAGCTGGTAGCCGTGCAGGGCGAACATCACGATCCCGACGAAGCCGCTGACCAGCAGGACGACGACATGGATGAGGTTCGCCCCGGCCAGCAGGAACATCGTCAGGCCCGTCACGGCCAGGACCATCGACGTGCCGAGGTCGGGCTCCTTGAGGACGAGGGCGACGATCGGCAGGAAGACGATGAGGAACGGGATCGTCCCGCTGAGCAGGCCGCCGACCTTCTCGCCGCGCTTGGCGAACCAGTGGGCGAGGTAGATGACCAGGGCGAGCTTGGCGAACTCTGCCGGGTGGACGGCCGGCAACGGCCCGATCTTGAGCCAGCGGGCCGACCCACCGACGGTCTGGCCGAGGCTCGGACTGAAGACCAGGACGAGGAGGACGATCGCGATGGCGTACATCGGGATCGATACCAGCCGCAGCCGGCGATAGTCGACCCGGGTCATCACCAGCATCGCGATCAGCCCGGCCACACCCCAGGCGACCTGCGGTCCGACCGTCCCGAAGACGTCGCCGTCCTGAGCGTACTGCTCCATGGCCGACGATGAGAAGACCATCAGGATCCCGATCGCCGACATCGCGATGACGGTGACCAGGATGATGTAGTCCGGCTGATGGGTCTCGCGTCGGAGCGTCTTCGGGACCCCGCCGGTGGCCGGCCGGGGACGGGTCTGACTGCGGACCGCCGTCGTCGGGGCGGTCATCGGATGCCCTCCTCGGCGAGGGTGGCGACCGCGGCCTTGAATGCCCGGCCGCGCGCCTCGTAGTCGACGAACATGTCGAAGCTGGCCGCGGCCGGGCTGAGCAGCACGGTCGGCTGGGCGGTCGGTCCGCGGAGCTCGGCCGCGATCGCGGCTGCTCGTCGGACGGCGCCCTCGAGGGTGGCAGCTCGCTCCGTGCGCCGGAGGCCGGACGTCCTGAACCGGCGCTCGAGGTCGGGCCCGCTCTCGCCGATGAGGACCGCGGCCGCGGCCCGCTCCGCGACCACCGGGCCCAGCCCCGACAGGTCGACGTCCTTGTCGCGACCGCCGGCGATGAGGACGATCGGGGGGTCGAACGCCAGGAGCGCGGCGATGACCGCGTCGGGCTGCGTCCCCTGCGAGTCGTTGACGAAGCGGATGCCGTCGATGGTGGCGACAGTCTCAAGACGGTGCTCGACACCGGTGAAGGCGGCTGCGGCGGCCCGGATCGACGCCGGCGGGATCCCGGCGAGGAGCGCGATCCCCGCCGCGGCCATCGCGTTCGAGATGTTGTGGCGACCCGGCACGACCAGCTCGGAGACGGGGAGGATCCGGTCGTCGGCGGGCGTCGACGCATCGGTCGGAGGGGCCCCGCTGCCGCCGGCGAGCGCAAGGCGTGGGACGCGGTCGGCGACGATCCAGCCGTCCACCAGCCCCAGCCCGCCGGTCGGCGGCGTGTCGAGCCGGTAGCCGACGACCGTCGCCCCGGCGGCGTGCTCGGCGTACGTGGCGACCTCCGGGTCGTCGAGGTTGATCACCACTGCGCCGGCCGGATCGACCTGCCCGGCGAACCGCCGCTTGACGGCGCGGTACGCGGCGAGGCTGCCGTGTCGGTCGAGGTGATCCGAGGTGACGTTCGTGAAGGCGGCCACGGTCGTCCCGCGGGACAGCGTCGGGAGCTGGAGCTCGGACAGCTCGATGACGACGCGGTCGTCGGGCCGGAGGTCGAGCAGCCGCTCGACGAGGGGCCGGCCGATGTTCCCGCCCAGGAACGCCCGGTGCACCGGGTCCGTGGCCAGCAGGGCATGCGCCAGCGCCGACGTCGTCGTCTTGCCCTTCGTCCCGGTGACCCCGATCGTCGTCGCCGGACAGAGCCGGAGGAAGAGGTCGGGCTCGGACACGATCGCCGCCACGGAGCGGTCGCCGGCTGCTCGGGCGGCGGCGACCGAAGCGAGGGCGGCCCGCAGCCGGGGTTCGGTCGTGGGGTAGTCCGGGTTGATCGACGGCGACGTCGTGATGAGGGCCATCCCCGCGAGCGCCGTGGCCGGGTCCACGTCGGGACCGGCCAGGAGCCGCACGTCCCGACCGTCGAGCTGGCCGAGCGCATCCCCGAGCGCCTCGGCCGGACGAGCGTCGTAGACCGTCACCCGGGCTCCGGCATCGACCAGGAACCGGGTCAGCGCGACGCCGCTCCGGGCCAGGCCGAGGACGGCGATCGGCCGGTCGTGGAGCGCGCCGGCGCGGATCCCGTCGAGCGTCAGCTCGTCGGGCTCGAGCGTCGGCCCTGGAACGGTCGGCGGCGGCGTCATCGTCGTCATGCCAGCGAGTTGATCGAGGCCATGAACAGGGTCACCCCGAGCAGGCCGGCCAATACCGCCACGATCCAGAACCGGACGGTGATCTTCTCCTCGTCCCAGCCGAGGAGTTCGAAATGATGGTGGATCGGCGACATCCGGAAGATCCGCCGCCCGCCGGTGGCCTTGAAGTAGGCGACCTGGAGGATGACCGACCCGGTCTCGACCACGAAGACCAGCCCGATCAGCGGCAGGACCACGATCTGGCCGGTGATCAGCGCGGTCACGGCCAGGGCCGCACCTAACGACAGCGACCCGGAATCGCCCATGATCACCTGGGCCGGGTGCACGTTGAACCACAGGAAGCCCATGATCGCGCCGATGATGATCGCGCAGAGCAGGGCGAGATTCGGCTGGTGCGGCACGTTGAGCAGCGCGATGATCATGTAGGCCACGAACGAGAAGGCGAGCGTCCCGCCGGCCAGCCCGTCGAGCCCGTCGGTGATGTTCACCCCGTTGCTCGCGGCGACGATGGCGAACGCGGCGAACAGGATGTACAGCCACGGACCGATCGAGACATCGCCGGCGAACGGCACCCGGATCGCGTCGATGTTGAAGTGGCGCTGGATGTACACCGCCGCGAGCACGGCCACGACGACCTGCCAGATGAGCTTGCCCCGGACACTGATCCCCGTCCCGGTCTTGGCATTGCGGTAGTCGTCGTAGGCGCCCAGTGCGCCGACGCCGAGCAGGGCCGCCAGCGGCGAGAAGGTGTCCCAGGTGTCCGGGCCCACCGCGCCCAGGAAGAGCGCGATCGCCGCGACGATCAGGATGAGCAGGATCCCGCCGCCCGTCGGCACGCCCTGCTTGACCTGGTGGCTGGCCGGGCCCTCCTCGCGGATGTTCTTCCCGAACCGGAGATAGCGGAGCAGCCGGATGTACGGCGGCATCAGGATGACCACGAGGATGAAGGCCAGCAGGAGCCCCTGGATGAGCTCGACCGTCCCGATCCTCATGGTTCGAGCTCCCGGCGGAGCGCCTCCACCAGGGTGTCGAGCGCGATCCCGCGCGACGCCTTGACCAGGACCACGTCGCCCGGGATCAATCGCGGTCGGAGCTCGTCGTGGGCGGTCTCCGCATCGGCGACGCGCAGGATCCGTTCGGGCTCGAGGCCCGCTTCGCGCGCGCCTTCGACCATCGCGTCGGCGTCGCCCTCGGGGTCGTCACCGACCACGATCAGCAGGTCGACGACGCGCGCCGCCGCCCGGCCGACCTCGAGATGGCCGGCGGTGCTCTCCTCGCCCAGCTCGAGCATCTCGCCGAGGACCGCGACCCGCCGACCGCGCAGCCCGGCCAGGACGTCGAGCGCGGCCAGCATCGACGCCGGCGCGGCGTTGTAGCTGTCGTCGATGACGGTCACGTCGCCCAGACGGATGAGCTCGCCCCGGTGCGCTGCGCCGGTCGCCGACCCGAGCGCAGCCGCGATCAGGCCCGGGGCGATCCCCGCGGCCAGCCCGACCGCGGCCGCCGCCAGGGCGTTTTGGACGGCATGCCGGCCGAGGAGCGGGATCGAGACGGGCTGGCTGCCGCCGGGCGTCCGCAGGTCGAACCGCATCCCATCCGTGCCGTCCGAAGTGACCGCCGCGGCCCGGACGTCGGCGTCGTCGGCGAACCCGTAGGTCATGACCCGGGCCGCCGTCCGCTCGGCCATCCGGAGGACGCGCTCGTCGTCGGCGTTGAGGATCGCCGTGCCGTTCGGCGGGAGACCCTCGACCAGGCGTCCCTTCTCGAGCTCGATCGCCTCGATCGTCCCGATCCGGGACAGGTGGACCGGCTGGATGGCGGTCACCACGCCGATCCGCGGCGCCCCGATCCGGACCAGGTCGGCGATCTCGCCCTCGACGTACATCCCCATCTCGAGGACGAGCGCCTCGTCCGACCGGTCGAGCCGGAGGACCGTCAGCGGCAGTCCGATCTCGTTGTTCTCGTTGCCCTCGTTCTTGCGGGTCCGGAAGCGGCTGCCGAGGACGGCCGCGACCGCTTCCTTCGTCGAGGTCTTGCCGATGCTCCCGGTGATCCCGACCGTCAGCGGATCGAACCGGCGCCGCCACGTCGCGGCGAGGGCGTGGAGGGCCGCCAGCGGCTGGCCGACGCGGATGACCGCGACGTCGCCGAGCGCGGATCCGAGGGCGACCGGTCGACTCACCAGGAGCGCCGCGGCGCCGGCCTCGACCGCCGCCGCGAGGTGCTCGTGACCGTCCGTCCTCTCCCCGGGGAGCGCGATGAACAGGTTCCCCGGCTCGACGCGTCGCGAGTCGACGGCCGCTCCTCGGATCGGGCGTGCCGACGTCCGCTCGAGCCGGCCGCCCGTGATCCGGGCGATCTCGGCGTCGTCGAACGCATCGTCCGTGGGACGGGGCATCGACGGCGGGGGCGCGTCGGTCACGGTCGCCGGTCTCCCATCGGAGCTCACGGGCCCGCCTGGGCCGCAGGCTTGGGGAGGTCGAGGGTCGTCATCGCGTCGGTCGCGATGCGGCGGAACAGCTCGTACGACTCGACCGCCAGCGGCAGGTTGCCCTGGGCGATCATCAGCGGCTTCGCTTCGTGGATGGTCACCGCGATGATGAGCTCTGGCGTGCCCCGCCCGATGTATCCGACGAAGCTGTAGTTGTACTTGTTGGCCTTCCACGCCCCGTGGCCGTGGTTCGCCCTGGGATCCCAGATCTGCGCCGTCCCCGTCTTGCCGCCGACGTCGTACCCGCGCACGAGCGTCTTCTCGGCGTACCACGGGACCGTGTGGACGACGTGGCTCATCAGGTCGGTGAGGGTCTTGCTGAGCGCCGGCGCCATCACCTGGCCGCGCGAAGCCGGCTCCGTGTCCCGGTCGCCGACGCCGAGCACGACGTGCGGCGTGACCAGCGTCCCGCCGTTGGCCATGGCGGCATAGGCGGTCACGAGCTGGAGCTGGGTCACGGCGACGCCTTGACCGAACGAGCCGTTTGCGACGTCGACCTGGCTCCAGTGCTTCAAGGCGGGATCTCGGACCAGACCGGCGGCCTCGCCGGCCAGGTCCACCCCGGTCTTCTGGCCGAACCCGAGCCGCGCCCAGGCCCCGGCCAGGATCGAGGCCGAGCGGGCCGTCGTCTTGCCCAGGGCCAGCGCGATCCGCGCCGCCCCGACGTTGCGGGAGTAGGCGACGATGTCGCGCGCCTGCATGTAGCCGTTGGCGTGGCGGTCCGCGTCGTAGATCCGGTTCTGCCCGTGGTCCAGCGACAGCGACCCGGAGTCGAGGATCCGATCGGACAGCTTGAGGGTGCCCTGCTCCAGGCCGGCCATCGCGGTGAACATCTTGAAGACGGAGCCCGGCTCGTAGATCTGCGACACGATCGGGTCGACGAAGACCGATGGGTCCTGTGCGGCGATCGTCCGATAGTCGTTGGCGTCGTACGACGGGTAGCTGGCCATCGACAGGATCGCCCCGGTCTTGGGGTCCATGACGACCGCCGAGACGCTGACGGCCTTGTCGGCGGTGTAGGCGGCCAGGACCTCCTGCTCGGTCGCAAGCTGGAGGTCGGTATCGATCGTCAGGCGGATATCGGAGCCGGCAACGCCCGGACTGAGGACCTGGGCGGTGTCGGTGATGGGACGGCCGACCACGTCCCGCTCGGCCAGCAGCTCGCGCGGCGTCCCGGCGAGCTCGGCCTGGTAGCGTTCCTCGACGCCGTACTGGCCCTGACCATCCCGATTGACGAAGCCCAGGAGGTGAGCGGCGAGCGTGGTCCCGGCCGCGCCGCCGGCCTGCGGGTAGACCCGGACTGCCTCCGGTTCGAGGGTGACCGTCTTGAGGTCCCCGGCCGCCACCGCTTCGCGGATCTGGTCGGCGGCCGCCTGGTCCAGCCCATGGGCGAGGATGACGTACGGCTTGTCGGCGCTGATCTTGTCGGACAGCGCGCGAGCGGCGTCGGGATCGAGCCCGAGGATCCGACCCAGTTCGTTGCCGGTCCGCTGCTGATCGGCCAGGTCCATCTGGTCGGGAGCCGCCGCGACGAGGTATCGCTCGACGGTCGTGGCCAGGACGACGGTCCCCGTCCGGTCGTAGATCGTCCCGCGCTTGACCGGCTCCTCGAACTGGACCGTCGTCTGCCGCTCGGCCTTGGCGGCCAGCGTGTCGTGCTCGTGGACCTGCCACCACAGGAGGCGGCTGAAGAGCGACGCGCCGACGACGAGGAAGACGCCCAGGACGAGCAGGAGGCGGCGGCGCGAGTCGGTCCGTCCGAGCATCGGTCGATCGGCTATCGGGCGGGCACGACGAGGGGCTCGGCCAGCTGGTCGAGTCCGAGGTCGATGGCCTGCTTGCGGATCGCGGGGCCGCGGCCGAGTCGGTTGAGGTCGGCGACCAGCTCGTCACGCTGGGCCTCGAGCGTCGTCCGCTGGTTCGTCAGGCGGTCGATCTCGTACCCGGTCGCCGACACCCGGACGCTTTGCACGAGAGAGAAGAAGGCGAGCAGGAATGCCAGGGCGATGCCCCCGAGGAGGATGCCGACCCGACCCGGACGACGGCGGGCGCGGACGGCGGAGCGGGCTCGCCGACGCTCGAGCGTCGGCGTGTCGACGGTGCGCGGGGGAAGGAACGTCTGGCGAGCCCGTGCGCCCTGGTAGACGGCCACTAGTCGCCGACCGCGAAGCTGAGGCGGCGTCCCGACAGGTCGAGATCCATGAAGGAGAAGCCGTCGCTATCGACCTCCGCGGTCTGCGTGCCGTACTCGGTCTCATCGGTCGGCTGGATGCGCTCCGTCCGCTCGCGCAGCTCGTGCTGGCGCCGACCGTAGGCGCGGCGGCGGCTGGACTGGTGGCGCTTGCTCAAAGGTCTCTCCTCCTTCCGTGAGATGGGTCGTCGGGTGCGGGTCCGGGTTCGGTCGACCCGGTCGGCGCCTCGGGCGCTACGCGGCGATCCGTTCGGCGGCGCGCAGGCGGGCGCTGCGAGCACGTGGGTTGGCGGCCAGCTCGGCCGGGCCGGCGGTCAGTGACCTGGTCAGCAGGCGCAATCTGGGCGTCCGCCCGCAGACGCAGACGGGCACCGACGGTGGGCAGATGCAGCCCTTCCGTTCGGCGTCGAGGAACCGCTTGACGATGCGGTCCTCGAGCGAGTGGTAGCTCAGGACGACGAGGCGTCCGCCGGGACGGAGGAGGTCGACCGCCGACGCGAGGCCGATCGCCAGGGCGTCGAGCTCGGCGTTGACGGCGATCCGGAGCGCCTGGAACACCCTCGTCGCGGGGTGGATCCGGCGCCGACCGGGAGCGCCGGACGCGATGCGCTCGACGAGCTCCGCGAGGTCCTCCGATGTCTCGACCGGCGCGGTCCGCCTGGCCTCGACGATGGCTCGCGCGATCCGCCCGGCTTGTGGTTCCTCGCCGTAGCGGCGGAACAGGGCGGCGAGCTCCCGGGCGTCGAGGGTCGCCAACAGCTCGGAGGCCGGGACGCCGACGTTCGGATCGAAGCGCATGTCGAGCGGCCCGCCCGCCCGGATGCCGAACCCGCGCCCGGTGTCCGCCAGCTGGAAGCTCGACAGGCCGAGATCGAAGAGCATGCCGTCGACGGCCGGGAAGCCCGCTGCGGGGGCGACGCTGGCCAGCTCGCGGAAGTTCGCCTGGCGCAGGACCAGCCGATCGCCGAACCGGGCGGCGAGGCGGTCCCGGACCCTGGCGATGGCCGCCCCATCGGCGTCGAGACCGAGGAGGCGGCCATCAGGATCTGTCGCTCCCAGGATCCGTTCGGTGTGCCCACCGCCGCCGAGCGTGGTGTCGATCTGAAGGCTGCCGGAAGCTGGCGCGAGTAGCGTCAAGACCTCCTCTGCCAGCACCGGAAGGTGCCCTTCCTTCATCTCGTCTCCCGTTCGATTGCGGATCCCGAACGGACCCTGGAAGCGCATGTGGTGGGGCCGGTCACGGCCCGGGGTTGTCCGATCCGGCCTCAGATCCCAAGACCGGTCAGGTGAGCGGCGAGGGCATCAGGTGCCGCCATCGCCTTGCGGTAGTCGTCCCAGGCGGCCGGCGCCCAGATCTCGGCGTGGTCGCGGGCCCCGACGATCACGGCGTCGCCGGCCAGCCCGAGGAGGTCGCGCAGCGACGCCGGAACGACGACCCGACCCTGGCGATCGAGCTCGACCTCGTAGGCGCTGGCGAACAACGCCCGGCTGAACGTCCGGGCGGATGCGTCGGCGATGCCCAGACCGCCGACCTTGCCGGCCAGCTCCTCGAACTCCGCCTTGGGGAAGATCGCCAGGCAGGCGTCGACCCAGCGGGCCAGATAGGCCCCGCCGTCAAGCTGCAGGCGGAACTTCGCGGGGACGGAGATCCGTCCCTTGTCGTCCACCGAGTGCCGGTACTCGCCGGTGAACACCTGTCGGACTACCCCTAGCGCTGTCGGTTCGCCCCGTCGGTCTGGGCGGCTGGTGAGCGGGCGGCTGCGTCGCGTGGGTCTGGGGCGGCGATGTGGCCGGGATCGAAGGGGTCGTGGGTGATGGTACTGCTCCCCACTTGACACCACTTCGTGCCACTTCGGCGCATTCTACATGACGAAGCGGTCCCGTCAATGCCGGAAACGCGGCGGGAACAGGGGTGAGGGCTCGAGGCGGGACGGATCGGTTCCCGATGGGCCGGCGCCGATCCGCCGGCTGGCGACACCGTCCCACGGGCCGCGGGGGGCGTCAGGACGGGGGCAGCGGGACCCTGATCTTGTCGCCGACGTGGAGCAGGCTCGGGTCCTTGATCTCCGGGTTCGCGGCCTTGAGCGCCGTCACGGTGATCCCGAACCGCTTGGCGATCGCGGTCAGGTTGTCACCCGGATGGATCCGGTACAGGTAGCAGTCCGGCGCATCGGGACAGGGCTTGAGGCCGACGTACGCCGCCGGGAGCGAGGCCGCCGGGGTCGCGCTCGGTGACGGTGACGGGCTCGGCGACGGGCTCGGCGACGGGCTTGGCGACGGGCTCGGCGTCGGGCTCGGTCCGAAGGACGCCTCGATCGACGGACTGACGACCGGGCTCGCGGCCGGGCTCACCGCCGCAGTGGACCCGGGCGGGCTCTGAACCACCTCCGCTCCAGCGCTCGCTCCGACCGACGGCAGCGCGAGCCCGCCGCGTAACGAGGTGAACGCGAAGGCGACGATCAGAGCTGCCACCAGGATCCCGCTGGCCACGACGATCGGCCGAGGCCTCGACCCGGCTCGCCTCGCACCGCTCCGACGCGTGCTCCGGACGACCGGCGCGACCGGGATGATCGGCGCAGCGTTCGAGTCGTTCGCCGGACCGACCGCGGTCGACCCGGGCTCCTCGATCTTGGGGCCGGCCGGGGTCGCGGCGACCGCTTGGACCGTGGCGACGGCCACGGGGACCGTGGCGAGCGGGCGGCCGGAGCGGCCGCTGGCGCCCCGCGGCGACCCCATCGCCCGGACGAATCGGGGGCAGTCGAGGTGACCCTGGTCGAAGCAGACGAGGCGCTGCTGGCCGAGCGAGACGACCGCCGGCGGCACCGAAGCCGCGCACCGGTTGGCCGTGCTCGGGATCACGGGGTCGACCGCGACTCCGGGCGCGGCAGCGGGCGGGTCGGGCGCCGCTCCCGGATCGGCCAGCCGAGGATCTGGTTCGGACGTCCGATCGGACCCACCCGGTGTCGACCGGGGGATGACCAGCAGGGGGCACCGGACCTGGCTCGTCGACGGTTCGACGACGGGTCGGGCGGCGTCCTCGATCGGGTCGGCCACGGTCCTCCTGGCGCCTCGGCGCTCGACGTCGGGTCCCGACGACGGCGGGAGTCTAGTACCTTTCGCCCGTTGCCGGGGCTTGCGACGGGGTGCTAGGCTCCGCCACCGACGGTCGACCCGACCGCCTGCACGTTCGAGGACCCCTCAGCTCGATGGCCATCCAGCTGCCGATCGCATCGCCCGAGCGCGACTCCTACCACCTCGCCGAGGCGCGGATCAAGCGCTGCACGTACCGTCGGCTGATCGCCATCGACGCCGCCCGTGAGCGGATGTACGAGGTGGAGTGTCTCTTCCCCGAGCGCCAGCTGCCGCTGCCGCTGGGCGACCTCGACTCGGCGACGCCGATCTGCAACGCCTGCACGGCCGCGCACATCTTCCGACCGGACGAGGACTGACCCGCACCTGGTCGGGGATCGCGGGTCGGCGCGGGGAACGTCAGCGAGGCGGCCTGTAAGCCGAGTTCTGTCCCGCGATCGCTCGCGAGGACGGTCATCCATCTCGACCGCCGGTCGCCCGGCGGTTCATGCGGCCGACCCGAGGGCTGGGCAGCGCACCTCTCCCCCACCGTCGCCTTGCGGCGACGCCGGGTTGCGCCCTCCTATTTGGCCTTGCTCCGAGTAGAGTTTGCCGCGTTTCACCCCGCCGGCCGAAGCCGCCGGACTCGTCTCTGTGGCACTGGTCCTCGCCTCACGGCGGACGGGCGTTACCCGCTACCCTGCGCTGCGGAGCTCGGACTTTCCTCGAGCCGGGTCGGACGGGCCGGCCCGGCGCGCGACCGTCCGGCCGCCTCGCTGACCCGACGATGATAGCGCCCGGCGTACGCGCTCTTGCCCGATCGCGCTTCCGGGCCTTGCGACGTCGCCGGTCACGCCCCAGGACGATGGACGACCGAGGCCGGGCCGCCGGCCAGGGCGCGATCGATCGCCTCGTTGCACAGGGCGTCGGCGGCGCCGTTCTGGGCGCGGCGCACGTGGACGGCGGTCCATCCTCGGAAGCCGCCGAGGAGTCGACGGACCTCGGCATGGAGCGGCTGCAGCTTGGCGTCCTTGACCCGCCAGCGCCCGTGCACCTGCTCGACGATGAGCTTCGAATCGAGCATCAGATTGACCTCGACGGCGCCCAGCTCGGCGGCCAGGCCCAGCGCCCGGACGACCGCGGTGTACTCGGCGACGTTATTCGTCTGGATCCCGAGGTAGTCCGAGATCGTGGCCAGCGGGCGGGCCAACGGCTCACGCGCTCCGTGCTGCGCGGCGTCGATGAGGACCGCCCCGGCTGAGGCCGGACCCGGATTCGATCGTGCGGCGCCGTCGGTCCGGACGATCAGCCGCAGCCCGGCGCTCGCCTGCCCCGCCTCCTGCCCGGCGCTCCCGGCACGCGTCCGCGTCGGCTTTGGATCCCAGCCGGCCTCGTCGGCGACGACCTCCTGGGGTGGCGGCCAGAAGGTCGGGTCCGGCTCGCGCTCGTCTCGGCTCAGCTGCCGGCTCCGTCCGAAGGCGGCGAACCCGTCGAGGAGCCCCCTGGCAGGACCGGCAGGCTCTCGCCCGCGCGGGATCCCCCGCCCGTCCCCGAACGGCCGCCGCGGATCTTCCGCCAGGCGATCTGGATCGGGTCGTAGTAGCGGTCCGCGACCCGCTCTTTGAGCGGGATGATCGCGTTATCGGTGATCCGGATGTGCTCGGGACAGACCTCGGTGCAGCATTTCGTGATGTTGCAGTAGCCGACCCCGCCGTCCTTGAGATCGGCCGTCCGGTCGGCCTGGTCGATCGGATGCATCTCGAGACCTGCGGTCCGGACGAGGAAGCGCGGACCCACGAACGGCCGATCCGTCTCATGGTTCCGCAGGACGTGGCAGACGTCCTGGCACAGGAAGCACTCGATGCACTTGCGGAACTCCTGGACGCGCTCGATGTCCTCCTGCTGCCAGCGCCAGTCGGCCTGGTCGCCGTCGGTCGGCGGCGTGAACGGCGTGATCCGCTTGTTGACCTCGTAGTTCCAGGACACGTCCGTGACCAGGTCGCGGACGAGCGGGAACGTCCGGAGCGGCTCGACCGTGATCGCCTCGTCGGGACCGAAGTCCGACATGCGCGTCTTGCACGCGAGGCTCGGCTTGCCGTTGATCTCGCAGCCGCAGGACCCGCACTTGGCCGCCTTGCAGTTCCAGCGGACCGCGAGGTCCGGCGCCTCGTTGGCCTGGATCCAGTGGAGTGCGTCGAGGACGACCATG
The DNA here is from genome assembly GCA_017881905.1 of Chloroflexota bacterium. Taxonomy (GTDB): domain Bacteria; phylum Chloroflexota; class Limnocylindria; order Limnocylindrales; family CSP1-4; genus Chersky-267. The sequence continues at coordinate 20,328 of JADGQI010000172.1, read as the reverse complement.
CCCTCCTCGACGGGAACGTCATAGCCGACATATCCGCCCTCGGTCTGGGGCGTGCCGCGGAAGACGTTCAGGTGGACCAGTGGCATCCGATCACTCCGACGTGATGAGTTGACGGAGATCGTCCGGCATGGACGGCAGTGGCGACGAGGTGACCTTCATCTTCTCGCCCTCCCGACGGACGACGCTGTTCTTCCGCCCCCAGGCCGGCGAGATGTCGGGGTAGTCGATCCGGCTGTGGGCGCCACGACTCTCGGTCCGCTGGCGGGCGCTCCGGGCGACCGCTTCGGCGACGATGAGCATGTTCCGAAGCTCGAAGACGAGGCCCCAGCCGGGATTGTAGGTCCGGCCTCCGGAGACCCGGACCGACGGCCAGCGAGCGTGCAGGCCGGCCAGCCGTCCGATCGCCTCGTGGAGATCCGCTTCGGTCCGGAAGATCCCGACGAGCGACTGCATCGTCGCCTGGAGCTCTTCATGGAGGCGATGCGGGTCGTCGCCCGGATCCGACCCGAACGGCGCGGCCAGATCGTCCATCGCCGCGCGGATCTGGACCGGATCGACCTGCGGGACCTCGTCCTGCCCGGCCGCCTCGGCCGCCGCCGCTTCCCCGGTCCGTCGGCCGAAGACGAGCAGGTCGGATAGCGAGTTGCCGCCCAGCCGGTTCGCGCCGTGCATCCCCCCGGCGACCTCACCGGCGGCGAACAGACCCGCCCGGGTCGTCGCGCCGGTCTCCGGGTCGACCCGGATGCCGCCCATCATGTAGTGGGTCGTCGGCCCGACCTCCATCGGACCGGCGGTGATGTCCACGTCGGCCAGGTCCTTGAACTGGTCGTACATCGACGGCAGCTTGCGTCGGACGGTCTCGGCCGGGAGGTAGCTGATGTCGAGGAACACGCCGCCGTGGGGCGACCCGCGTCCCTCCTTGACCTCGGTGTAGATCGCCCGGGCGACGTTGTCCCGGGTCGACAGCTCGGGCGGCCGTCGGGCGTCCGTCTGGCGGCCCGCGCTGAGGGCCTCCACCCAGCGCGACGCCTCCTCGTCGGTCGCGGCGTATTCGTTGCGCCGGTCCTCCGGGAGGTACCGCCACATGAACCGTTCGCCGTCCCGGTTGCGCAGGATCCCGCCCTCGCCGCGGACCGCTTCGGTCACGAGCAGGCCGCGGACGCCCGGTGGCCAGACCATCCCGGTCGGGTGGAACTGGACGAATTCCATGTCGATCAGCTCGGCGCCCGCGAGGTAGGCCAGGGCCTGTCCGTCGCCGGACAGCTCCCACGAGTTCGAGGTCACCTCGAACGCCCGCCCGATCCCGCCGGTCGCCAGGACGATCGCCTTCGCCGCGAAGACGACCGGTTCGCCCGACGTCCGCCAGTAGCCGAAGGCCCCGCGGACGCGATCCGTCCAGGTCAACAGGTGAGTGACCGTGCACTCCATGTAGACCTTGATCCCGGCGGCGACCGCCCGGTCCTGGAGCGTCCGGATCATCTCCAGGCCGGTCCGGTCGCCGACGTGGGCCAGGCGCGGAAAGGAGTGCCCGCCGAACGGCCGCTGGAGGATCCGGCCGTCGCGGGTCCGGTCGAACACCGCGCCCCACGCCTCGAGCTCGTTCACCCGGTCGGGTGCCTCCTGGGCGTGCAGCTGGGCCATCCGCGGGTTGTTCAGCAGCTTGCCGCCGACCATCGTGTCCCGGAAGTGGGTCTGCCATGAATCCCGGTCGTCGGCGTTGCGCAGGGAGGCCGCCACGCCGCCCTCGGCCATCACCGTGTGCGCCTTGCCGAGGAGCGACTTGCAGACGAGACCGACGTCCGCTCCGGCCTCGGCGGCGGCGATCGCGGCGCGCAACCCGGCACCGCCCGCGCCGATCACCAGGACGTCGTGGGGGTGCCGGTCCGGGACGCCGGTCACCGCTGACCGCCGATCACAACCGGATCGACGGGTCGATGAACACCCCCGCCGCAAGCAGTCGGATGTACAGGTCGGCCGTTGCCACCCCGAGCAGGCTCCAGGCGGCGAGACCGATGTGGTGGCCGTTGAGGTCGGTCACCCGCTTCCACACGCTGTGGCGCGCCCTCGTCCGGGCGGTGCACGAGAAACAGTCGAGGTTCCCGCCGGCGAAGTGGCGGAGCGAGTTGCATGACAGCGAGAAGCCGGTCAGCAGGATGAGGTCCGTGAACAGGATCACGTTGCCCAGGCCCAGCCGCCAGGTCGACCCGGGGTGGAGCGCCAGGATCGCATCGATCCACAGGAACGTCAGCGGGATGAACTGCAGGTACAGGAAGATCCGGTGGCTGTTCTGGAGGATGAACGGGAAGCGTGCCTCCATCGCGTAGCGCCGGTGGGCTCGCGGCTCACCCACGGCACAGGCGGGCGGGTCGGCGAAGTACGACCGGTAGTACGCCCGCCGGAACGCGTAGCAGGTCGTCCGGAACCCGAGCGGGATCCACAGGATGAGGATCGCTGGAGACAGCCAGGCCGGCAGGATGCCGACCCCGAGGAGCGGCGAGAAGAACGGCGAGAGATAGCCGTCGGCCTCGTAGCCGACCCCGAACAGCGGACCCCACAGGAACGCCGAGAAGAGCGAGTAGACGACGAACGCGGCGAGCCCGATCCCGACCAGGCTCGGGAACCGGATCCAGCTGTCCCGCCGCGAGGTCGCTCCGAATCCGAGTGCCGCGGTCCCCGGCGGCTTCATCGGCGTTCGCGTGACCGACATGCGTGGGCTGCCTGCCTCCGTGTGAGTGCCAGCGACCGCAGACCGAGGGTTCGGTTGGGCGACGAGCGCATTCTAGCCGAGCCGCCCTCGACGCGACCGGTCGAGCCCTGCGCCGGCGGACCGGCCCCCGGACGAGCGCTCCTGTACCATCGAAGGTCCGCCCCGACCCTCGTCACGGAGCCATCCGCGTGAAGATCCAGGAAGCCGACGCGAAGTCCCTGCTGCTCGCCCAGGGCCTGCCCGTGCCCGCCTGGGACGTCGCCCGGACCGCCGCCGACGCCCGCGCGGCGGCGACCCGGATCCTGGCCGACGGCAACGACAAGGTCGTGGTCAAGGCCCAGGTGCTGGTCGGCGGTCGGGGCAAGGCCGGTGGGGTCCGGCTGGCCGGCTCGGCGGACGAGGCGGAGGCGGTCGCCGCGGCGATCCTCGCCCTCACGATCAAGGGGATCCCGGTCCGCAAGGTGCTCGTCGCGCCTGCGGCCGACATCGCCCGCGAGTATTACCTCGGCGCGATCCTCGACCGGGCGTCGCGACGGATCGTGGTGATGGCGTCGGCCGAGGGCGGCGTCGAGATCGAGGAGGTCGCCAGGGTCCGGCCCGAGGCGATCCACCGGGTGGCCGCGCACCCGCATCTCGGGCTGCTCGATTGGCAGGCGCGCCAGCTCGCCTTCGGGATCGGCCTGGGTGGACCGTTCCTGCGCGACTTCGTGTCGATCGCCCGCGGCCTGGTCGCGACGATGGTGGCCTACGACGCGGACCTGGTCGAGGTGAACCCGCTCGCCATCGTCCGCGAGTCCGACGGGACGGGCGCAGCCACGACCGAGCGACTCGTCTGCCTCGACGCGAAGATCACCCTCGACGACTCGGCGCTCCCCCGCCATCCCGAGCTCGAAGCGCTGCGCGACCCCGACTCGGAGGACCCGGCCGACGCCGAGGCGCGGGCGATGGGCATCGCCTTCATCCACCTCGACGGCTCGATCGGCTGCATGGTCAACGGCGCCGGGCTGGCGATGACCACGATGGACCTCGTCAAGCGGGCCGGCGGAGAGCCGGCCAACTTCCTGGACATCGGCGGGGGTGCCCGCTCGGACAAGGTCGCCGCGGCGATGCGGTTGATCCTGGCCGACCCGAAGGTCCGCGCGATCCTCGTCAACATCTTCGGCGGGATCACCCGCGGCGACGAAGTGGCCCGGGGCCTGATCGAGGCACGGGCGGTCCAGGAGCGGGACGTCCCGATGGTGGTGCGGATCGTCGGGACCAACGCCGAGGAAGCCGGGCGGCTGCTGACCGAGGCGCGGTTCGAGACCGCGGCGAGCCTCGACGAGGCGGCGGCCAAGGCGGTCGCGGCCGCCGCGGCGGTCGGGTCATGAGCATCCTCGTCGGGCGCGAGACACGATTGGTGGTCCAGGGCATCACCGGCCGCGAGGGCGAGTTCCACACCCGCCAGATGGTCGAGTACGGCACCCCCGTGGTCGCCGGCGTGACCCCGAACAAGGGCGGCCAGACGGCGGTCGACGGGCGGGTCCCGGTGTTCGACACCGTCGCCGAGGCGGTCGCGGCGACCGGCGCGAACACGTCCTGCATCTACGTCCCGGCCGCCGGTGCGCCCGACGCCGTCCTCGAGGCGGTCGGCGCCGGGATCGGCACGATCTTCTGCATCACCGAAGGCGTCCCGGCCCTCGACATGCTCAAGGTCGTCGAGGTCGTTCGTGAGGCCGGGGCCCGGCTGATCGGGCCCAACTGCCCCGGGGCCACGTCCCCCGGCCGCGCCAAGGTCGGGATCATCCCCGGCTCCATCCATCGGGAGGGTCGGGTCGGGGTCGTGTCCCGGTCCGGGACCCTGACGTACGAGGCGGTCCAGGCGATGACCGACGCCGGACTCGGTCAGTCGACCTGCGTCGGGATCGGCGGCGATCCGATCATCGGGACGACGTTCCTCGACGTCCTCAAGCTGTTCGCCGAGGACGACGAGACCGAGGCGATCGTGCTCATCGGCGAGATCGGAGGGTCGGCCGAGGAGGAGGCCGCGGCATGGGCAGCGGACCACCTGAACGGGGTGCCGATGGCCGCCTTCATCGCCGGCCGGACGGCGCCCGAGGGCAAGCGGATGGGCCATGCCGGGGCGATCATCTCCGGCGGATCCGGGACGGCGGCCGACAAGATCGCCGCGCTCGAGGCGGCAGGGATCCGGGTCGCCGACTCCCCGACCGAGCTCCCGACGATCCTCCGGACCGCCGGCTTCCGCGGCTAGCACCCGACATGAGCGGCCTGATGGAGCTGATCGCTGGCGATGCCCCGGCGATCCTCGTCGTGCTGACCGCCGACGATGTCGGTGCCCTGGCCGACCCGGGGCGGTTCGCCGCCCACCTGTCCCTCGGTGCCGGACTCGACCCGACCTGGCTGGACCTGTTCAGCGAGGCCATCCGCTCGGTCAACGACAGCGGCGAGCCGACCGACTTCATCGATGCCCGCCGCGAGCTCGATGGTCCCGGCGACATCGACCACCGCACGATCGAACGGGTCGATCCGCAGTGGATCGAGACGATCGCCCGGCTGCCGGACCGGGACCTGCCTGCGGTAGCCGGTCGCTGGCTCGACCTCCTCGACGAGGAGTACGGCGAGCTCCCCCGCGAGGAGAAGCCGTGGATCCGGCAGCTCGCCGGCGAGATCGTGCTGTTCTGCCGCGACGCGCAGCGCGCCCCCGACGTGCTGTTCGCCTGGTCCATCTGAGTCGTCGGGTGGCGCCGGTGCTCGAGCTCACCGGCGTCAGCGTGCGGCGTGAGGGTCGCTGGATCCTCGATGGGATCGACTGGTCCGTCCAGCCCGGCGAGCGCTGGGCGATCGTCGGGCCGAACGGTTCGGGCAAGACCACGCTGCTCCGGGTCGCCGCGACGGACCTGTGGCCGAGTCGGGGCCGGGTGGCGGTCCTCGGCGAGGCGATCGGCAGGGTCGATGTCCGGTCGCTCCGTGAGCGGATCGGCTTCGTCAGCGCCGCCCTCGTCGACGGGATCGCCCCGAGCCTGGTCGCGCGCGACGTCGTGATGAGCGCCCGACACGCCGCCCTCGCGCCGTGGTGGGCCGCCTACAGCGCGGCCGACCGGACGCGCGCCGAACGGTCGCTCGCGCGGCTCGGGCTCGAGGGCTTCGAGCGGCGGACGTACGGGTCGCTGTCGTCCGGCGAGCGGCAGCGGGTCCTCATCGCGCGGACCCTGATGCGCGATCCGGAGCTGCTCCTGCTCGACGAGCCCGCGGCCGGGCTCGATCTTGCCGCTCGCGAGGCCCTCGTGGTCCGGCTCGGCGGGTTGGCCGCCGATCCGTCGGTGGGCGCCGTCGCGCTGGTCACGCACCACCTCGAGGAGATCCCCGTCGGCACGACCCACGCGCTGGTGATCGCCGGGGGTCGGACGGTGGCGGCCGGGCCGATCGAGCGGACCCTGACCGGCCCGATCCTGTCGACGGCCTTCGGGCTCGGACTGACGGTCGGTCGGACCGACGGCCGGTTCAGCGCGCACGCGAGCCCCTGATCGCCGGTCGCCCGCGGCGGCTCGCTCGGCCCGCCGGGTCCACGAGCCGGACTACACTCCGCGCGATCGTCACCCCGCCAGGAGATCGCGCTCATGTTCCATGCGTTCCGCGCCATGCTGCGCGATCCCGAAACCAAAGTCATCGCCGTCGCCGCGCTGCTCACGATCTCGATCGGGAGCGTCGCCTACATGGAGATCGAGGGCTGGTCGTTGCTCGACGCGGTCTACTTCTGCGTGGTGACGCTGGCGACCGTCGGATACGGCGACCTCCATCCGACCACACCGCTCGGCCGAGCGTTCACCATCGGGTACATCATCGTCGGCGTCGGCATCCTCGCCGCGTTCATCACCGGCCTCGCCAAGCACCGCCCGATGGGATTGGCGCGGAACATCGCCGATCGTCATGAGCACGCGGAGCCCAGCGGGGACGGTCAGTAGCCGAGCGCATCCCAGGCCGGCCCACCGGGTGCCTCGATCAGCTCGACCAGCACGCCGTGGCACGAGCGCGGATGGAGGAAGGCGACCGGACCCTCGGCGCCCTTGCGCGGCTGGGTATCGATCAGCTCGACGCCGTCGATCGCCAGCCGGGTGAGCGTCTCGGCCAGATCGTGGACCTCGAAGCAGACATGGTGGAAGCCCTCGCCCTTGGATTCGAGGAAGCGCGCGACGCCCGTCGTATCGTCGGTCGGGGAGACGAGCTCGACCTTCGACTCGCCGATCGGCAGGAAGGCGATCGTCACCCGGTCCGACGGGATCGGCATGACCGTGTCCACCTCGAGGCCCAAGGTGTCCCGGTAGAAGCCGAGCGACGCATCGAGGTCGCGGACGACCACCGCGACGTGATGGACCCGGCCGAGGCCGCGCACATGCTCGGGGACGGCGGACGTGCCCGTCACGGGTCGGTCGGGATGGAAGGTGGGTCGTTCGTGGTCATCGGGCTGAGCGTAGCGGGTCCGGACGGGGGGCGGAAGTGCCCTGTGGCCCGGAGACGGCCCGGTCGGTCGGGTCAGACCGTGACGAGCTCGCGGTGCTCACCCCACGCCGCGCGGAGCCGGTCGCTGATCTCCCCCACCGTCGCGTAGGCACGAACGCTGTCGATCAGGGCGGGCATCACGTTGTCGTTCGCGGAGGCGGCTGCCGCGAGCCGATCGAGGGCCGCCGCCCAGGCCTCCGGATCCCGCTCCGCCCGGACGCGACGGAGACCCTCGATCTGACGGCGCTCCCCCTCCGGGTCGATCCGCTGGATCGGCGGCGTGACCCCCAGCTCGTCCTGGAAGCGGTTGACCCCGACGACCACCTGGTCCCCGGACTCGATCCGCCGCTGGACGAGGTAGGCGGACTCCTGGATCCTGAGCTGCTGATATCCGTGGTCGATGGCCGCGATCGTGCCGCCAAGCGCGTCGATCTCCTCGAGCTCGCCCCAGGCGGCCCGCTCGAGCTCATCGGTCAGCGTCTCCACGTAATAGGAGCCCGCCAGTGGGTCGGGCGTCTCGGTCACGCCGGACTCATGGGCGAGGATCTGCTGGGTGCGCAGGGCCAGCCGGGCCGCCTCCGCGGTTGGCAGGGCGAGCGCCTCATCGCGCGAGTTCGTGTGGAGGCTTTGGGCCCCGCCCAGGACGGCTGCCAGGGCCTGGACCGTCGTCCGGACCACGTTGTTGTCAATCGAGCGGGCGGTCAGGCTCGAGCCTGCCGTCTGGACGTGGAAGCGACACATCTGCGAGCGTCCGTTCCGGGAGCCGTACCGATCACGGACGATCTTCGCCCACATCCGACGCGCCGCCCGGAACTTGGCGACCTCCTCGAAGAGCTCGCTCCAGGCCGCGAAGAAGAAGCTGAGGCGCCCGGCGAAGTCGTCGATGTCGAGTCCCCGCGCGACCGCGGCGTCGCAGTACGCGATCGCGTCGGCCAGCGTGTAGGCGAGCTCCTGGACCGCCGTGGCACCGGCCTCGCGCATGTGATATCCGCTGATGGAGATCGTGTTCCAGCGCGGCAGCTCGGCGGCGCAGAACTCGAACACGTCGGTGACCAGCCGCATGGACGGCCGTGGCGGGTAGATGTACGTCCCGCGGGCGATGTACTCCTTGAGGATGTCGTTCTGGGTGGTCCCGCTGACGGTCGCGCGATCGACCCCCTGGCGTTCGGCAGCGACCAGGTACAGCGCGAGCAGGATGGCTGCCGTCGAGTTGATCGTCATCGACGTGCTGACCGTCCCCAGCGGGATGTCCCGGAACAGGGTCTCCATGTCGACGAGGCTGCTGATCGGCACCCCCACGCGCCCGACCTCGCCTTCCGCCTGTGGCGCATCCGAGTCGTAGCCCATCTGGGTCGGCAGGTCGAAGGCCACCGACAGGCCGGTCTGACCCTCGCTCAGCAGGTAACGGAATCGCTCGTTCGTCTCGGCGGCGGTGGCGAACCCGGCGTACTGCCGCATCGTCCAGAACCGGCTGCGATACATGGTCGGCTGGACGCCGCGCGTGAACGGGAACTCGCCCGGCAGGCCGAGCTGGGTGGCGGGGTCGAAGCCGTCCAGGTCGCCGGCGGTATAGACGTCGGCGATCTCGATCCCGGAGCTGGTCTCGAACCGTTCGCGCCGCTCGGGTGCCGCTCTGAGCGCCTTCGCCCGGGCGCCGGTCCGCCACGTCTCGCGCGCCGGATCCGGGGAGCGCGAGGCGTCTCCCGTCGCGGCGTCGTCCCCCGCGGTCCGGCGGGACTTCGGCTTCGACGAGGGATGGTCGTCCGTCACGTGATCACCAAGAGCAGGTCGCCGACCTCCACATTCTCGCCCACGGCGACGGCGATGCGCTCGATCGACCCTTCGCGCGGCGCTCGCAGCTCGTTCTGCATCTTCATCGCTTCGAGCACGAGGAGCTGCTGCCCGGCAGTGACCGGATCGCCGGGCCCGACCGACAGGGCGACGATCCGGCCCGGGATGATCGCGTGGATCTCGACCGGACCGCTCTTCCCCGCCGCCTCATGGCCGCGGCGAGCACGTTCCCGGAGGCTCGCCCGTCGCTCCGACTCGACCTCGACGTCGAACCGCCAGCCGTCGACGACGACCTCGCGGACGACCGCGCCATCCGCGTCCCGTCGACGCCCTGCTCCGAGGATGACCCGGCTGATGATGCCCTCGGCGCCCTCGGGTCCCTCGGTCCCCTCGACGAGCCGGGCGTGCTCCGCGTCGAACGGGACGAGTCGCGCATCGAGGGGCCGGCCGTCGATCAGGAGCTCGACCGTCGCCGCCCGGTCGGCCGCCCGATCCGACGTCCGGTCGGCGCCGTCCGACCCGTCGCGGTCGGCCGACTCCGGAGCGGTAACCGACGGCCCAGTCCCGATGGCTCCGCCACCCATGACGGCCGACCGGCCGTTGCCGGAACCCGTGCCCCGCGGCGGGCTGATCGGTGTCGGGACACCCCCGAGGATGGCTCGACCGGCCAGACGCTCCACGGGACGGAGGACGTCGGCCGGGATCGGGGAGATGGTGATCGTCGGATCGTCCTCGCCCCTCGATGTGGGCGCGAGCGCGACCCGGACGGCGCGCGGGTCGACCATCGAGACCGCCGCGCTGGAGAGCGGTCCGCCGTCGGTGCCGGGGGCGGCGCCGTCAGGTCGTTCGGCGCTCATCCGGGCCACCGATCGGAGGCGGCAGCCAGGCCCGCGGTGCGCCATCGACTCGGGGCTGGATCCGCCGCGGGCCCGTCCCTCTGGCCGGCGGCACCCGTCGTCGAGGCCCCGGGGTCGGACCACCCCCCGGTCCCCTCATCGAGATCCAGGACGGCTGCGAGGCCGACGGCCAGCAGCCCGCGACGCACCGCCTCGGCCCGCTGCGCCGGCCCGTCCCAGTGCTCGGGGACCCACCCGGTCGACAGGTCGGCGGCCAGGAACGACGGCTCGCGCACGACGAACCGGTCGAACGGGAGCGTCGTCTGGACCCCGCCGATCTCCGTCTCGTCGAGCGCGCGCCGGAGCCGGGCGATCGCCGACGGTCGGTCGGCCGCGTGGACCATCAGCTTGGCGATCATCGGGTCGTAGTCGGGCGGGATCCGCTCCCCCGCCTCGAGGGCGGTGTCCACGCGCACGCCGGGTCCCGACGGCATCGTCCAGCGCCCGACCCGGCCGGGTGCCGGGGCGAACTGTCGAGCGGGATCCTCGGCCGACAGCCGAACCTCGATCGCATGGCTGTCGGGTGTCGCCGCGCGCTCGGCGGCGGCGAGCGCGGCCGCCGAGAGTGGCGCCCCGGCCGCCAGCCAGAACTGCTCCCGGACGATGTCGAGCCCACACACGAGCTCGGTGACGCCGTGCTCGACCTGGAGCCGGGTGTTCACCTCGAGGAACCAGAACCGACCGTCCCGGTCGTACAGGAACTCACAAGTCGCCGCGTTCCGGAGTCCGGCCGACGACGCGACCCGGACCGCCATCGCGTGCAGCTCACGACGCTGGACCTCCGTCAAGCCCGGGGCGGGCGCCTCTTCGATGAGCTTCTGATGTCGGCGCTGGAGCGAGCAATCCCGCTCCCCGAGGGCCACGACGCGCCCGTCGAGGTCGCCGAGCAGCTGGACTTCGATGTGGCGGGCGGGCAGGATCTCCCGTTCCAGGTAGACGGAGCCGTCCCCGAACGCCGAGGCCGCCTCTCGCGAACCCGAGACGAGAGCTGCCGGGAGCTCGTCGGAGTTCGTCACCCGGCGCATCCCTCGACCACCGCCGCCGGCCGCCGCCTTGACCAGGAGCGGATAGCCGACCGCGTCCGCGGCGGCGACGATCTCTGCGATCTCGTCCGGTCGATCGACCGGCGCGGGTTCCAGCGTCCCGGGGACGACGGGCACGCCCGCCGCGGACGCCGTCCGCCGGGCGGCGAGCTTGTCTCCGAGCGCGGCGATCGCACGATGGTCGGGTCCGACGAAGGCCATCCCCGCATCCTGGACGGCCGCCGCGAACGACGCGCGCTCGGCGAGGAAGCCATACCCGGGATGGACCGCCTGGGCCCCCGCGGCCAACGCCGCCTCGACGACGACATCGGCCAGGAGGTAGCTCTCGGTGGCCGGTGCCGGACCGATCCGGATCGCGCGGTCGGCGGCTCGGACGTGCTGGGCATGGACGTCCGCATCGCTGTAGACCGCGATCGCCTCCATCCCCATCTCGTGACAGGCGCGGATGATCCGGAGGGCGATCTCCCCGCGGTTCGCGATGAGCACGCGTTCGAACGGCCGTCTTTGCGTAAAGACGTTGTCCATCGACGTCGCCTCAGAGCGGGATGTTGCCATGCTTCTTCCGTGGATTCTCGTCACGCTTGTCGGCGAGCATCTCGAGCGCCGCGATCAACCGAGGCCGCGTGTCCGACGGATGGATGATGTCGTCGATGTAGCCGCGAGCCGCGGCGACATACGGATTGTTGAACTCCGCTTCGTATTCGGCGATCAATCGCGCCCGTTCCGCGACCACGTCGTCGGCAGCGGCGATCTGATCCTTGAAGATGATGTTGACCGCGCCCTCGGCGCCCATGACGGCGATCTCAGCCGTCGGCCACGCGAAGTTCATGTCACCACGAACATGCTTGCTGCTCATGACGTCATAGGCGCCGCCGTACGCCTTGCGTGTGATGACCGTCATCTTCGGGACGGTCGCCTCGCAGTAGGCGTAGAGCAGCTTCGCGCCATGCTTGATGATGCCGGCGTCTTCCTGGCCGACGCCCGGCAGGAACCCCGGCACGTCGACGAAGGTGACAAGCGGGACGTTGAACGCGTCGCAGGTCCGGACGAACCGGGCGGCCTTGATCGACGAGTTGATGTCGAGCGCGCCGGCAAGGACGGCCGGCTGCTGCGCCACGATGCCGACGCTGCGTCCGGCGAGTCGCCCGAATCCGATGATGATGTTCGCCGCCCAGTCCGGCTGGATCTCGAGGAACCGGCCATCGTCGAAGATCCGAATGATGACGCCGTGCATGTCGTACGGCTTCTGCGGATCGTCGGGGACGATCGTGTCGAGCTCGATGTCGCGCCGATCGCTCGGATCTCGCGTCGGGACGATCGGTGGGGAGGCCAGGTTGTTCTGCGGCAGGAATCCGAGGATCCGGCGCGTCAGGTCGAGCGACTCCGCTTCGTCCTTCGCCGCCAGGTGCGCGACGCCACTTCGCGTCGTGTGAGTGATCGCGCCACCCAATCGTTCCGAATCGACATCTTCATGGGTGACGGCCTTCACGACATTCGGTCCGGTGACGAACATGTAGCTCGTGCCTTCGACCATGAGAGTGAAGTCGGTCATCGCCGGTGAGTACACCGCTCCCCCGGCACACGGACCCATGATCACCGAGATCTGTGGGATGACGCCCGACGCCAGGACGTTTCGAAGGAAGATGTCCGCGTAGCCGCCGAGCGATACGACGCCTTCCTGGATCCGCGCACCGCCAGAGTCGTTCAACCCGATGAGGGGCGCACCGACCTTCATCGCGAGATCCATGACCTTGCAGATCTTCTCGGCGTATGCCTCGGACAACGATCCACCGAAGACGGTGAAGTCCTGCGAGAACACGAACACGAGACGGCCATCGACCAGTCCGTGCCCGGTCACGACGCCGTCGCCGAGGAAGTGCTGCTTGTCGAGGCCGAACTCCTTCGACCGATGCGTGACGAACGCATCGAGCTCGATGAACGTCCCGGGATCGAGGAGAAGATCGAGCCGCTCGCGCGCGGTCAGCTTGCCCCAGGCGTGTTGGCGCTCGATCCGGACCGGTCCGCCGCCGAGGAGCGACTCCTCGCGCATCCTGGTCAGCCGGCCGAGTCGCTCCTCGTTCGTCGCCACTGGTGCTCCTTCGCGTCGCTGTCGGGCGAGCCTGTCTTTGCGCACGGACAAGAGCCCAGGGCGGGGCTCCGCGTCCATGATACCGGCGCCCTCCGACCGAGGAAGGGCCCTTCGGCCCACCGGACACGGGCATGCGGCCCGTCTCAGGGACCTCCCGATGTCCACAGATTCGGTGAACAACTCGTCGCCGGTGTGGATAAGTCAGGTGGTTGCGCACGACAGAGTGGAGTAGGATGTGCGCCCGCACCGACGCCGTACGTCCAGCGCGTCGATCGAATGGACTCCAGTATCGAGGTGATGCCCCGGTGACGAACGTGATCGCGATCGCCAACCAGAAGGGCGGCGTAGGCAAGACGACGACCGCCATCAACCTGGCGGGAGCGCTGGCTGAGCAGGGGTTCCGCGTCCTGTGCATCGACATGGATCCGCAGGCCAATCTCACGGTCGGCCTGGGGATCAACCTCGGCACGGTCGATCGGTCGATGGCTGACGTCCTCGCCGACTCGCGCGCGACGATGTCGGAGATCGTCATCCCGACCCAGACCACAGGGATCGACGTCGCACCGTCGACCCTCGAGCTCGCGTCCACCGAAGTGGAGTTGTTCAGCGCGATCGGTCGCGAACACGCGTTGCGCGAGGCGCTCGAAGGTTGGTCGGACGATCACTACGACTTCGCGTTGATCGATTGTCCGCCGACCCTCGGGCTCCTGACGATCAACGGACTCGTCGCCGCGCGGAGCGTCATCATCCCGGTCCAGACGCAGTACTACGCGTTGAAGGGATTGACGGCCCTGGTCAAGGTCATCAACACGATCCGGGCCAAGCTCAACCGGGATCTTCGCATCCTGGGTCTGCTCCCCACGTTCTATGACGGACGCACGATCCTCGGGCGCGAGATGCTTGACGAGCTCCGCGAGATCGGCGATCACCACGTCTTCAACAGCATCGTTCGCAACACCGTCAAGTTGGGCGAAGCCCCATTGACCGGCCGGCCGATCACCACCTACGCCGGGAACTCTGATGCGGCTCGGATCTATCGCGAGCTCGCCCGGGAGGTGATCGACCTTGGCTAGACCAGACTTCCGCGCGCAGGTCGGTCGACGCCTGTCGGAGGAACGCGAACTCGGTCCGCAGGTCCTCAGCCTTCTGTCCGCCGAGACGTCATCGAAGACGCTCGGCATCCGCCACATCCCGGTCGATCGGATCGACCCGAACCCGGATCAGCCGCGGACACGCTTCGAGCAGTCCGCGCTCGACGAGCTGGCCGCATCGGTCAAGGAGCACGGCGTGCTCCAGCCGGTCCTCGTCCGGCCCATCGGCGACACCAGCCGCTACCAGCTCGTCGCCGGTGAGCGTCGTTGGCGCGCGGCGACGGCCGCGGGCCTTGCCACGATCCCGGCATTGATCGAGGAACTTGACGACGACACCGCGCTCGAGATCGCCATCATCGAGAACCTCCAGCGCGAGGATCTCTCACCGCTCGAGGAAGCGGTGATGTACGACCGGATGGTGAAGGAGCACGGATACAGCATCCGGCGTCTGGCGCAGAAGCTCGGTAAGGACAAGGGTTACCTGGAGAATCGGCTTCGGCTGGCGGACGCTCCGGCCGAGATCCAGGAGCTGGTGTCCGTGCGCAAAGACACGATCTCGCATGCGTATGAGCTGCTCAAGGTCGAGGACCCCAAGAAGCGCCGCCGACTGGCCGAGCAGGTCGCCCGAGGCGAGCTGACACTGGTCAAGTTGCGCGAGCGCGTCGAAGGTCGCCGCCGACCGCGGCGGGTCGATGCCGTCGCCGCACCCGAGGTCGAACCGTCAGAGGAAGGTCCGGTCGCGGCCGTCCCCGTCGAACCCGAACCGAACGCCGCCGCATGGGGTGGTCGAGGGATCGCGATGAGCGACGACTCGCTGGTCAATGCCAAGCAGCAGCTGGCGGACGCCGTCGAGGAGCTGGTCGGCGTCCTGCGAGCGCCGGATGTGCTCGGATCGATCGCCTCGGTCGACCGCGCCAACCTGGCGAAGTACCTGACGATCGCCAAGTTGCGGCTCGAGAACGCGATCGCGCTGGTCCGGAGCGGCGACCAGGAATAGGCGTCGGGCCTCGGGCTCCTAGAGGCGACCCCGCTCGGCGAAGCCGATCGCCCAGCCCGCCGCGAGGAGTCCGATCCCGATCGCCCCGGCCTCCCATCCGCGCTCTCGTCGAGCACTCGATGGATCCCCCACCGCCCAGGCACCGACGCCGGCGAGCGCCGCACCGAGTCCGGCCACCGCGATCGCGAACGCGCCGGCGCCGATCGCCAGGAGCGAACCGCCCACGCCGATCGCGATCAGCGTCAGGAGCCCGGCGGCGGTGCGCCTGGCTCGGCGCGGGCCGAGGCGGACCGCCGCGGTCGTCAGCCCGGCCGCGCGATCGCGCTCGATGTCGACGAGGCCGTTGAGCAGCGCCACGGCGCCGCCCGCTGCGATCCCGAGCGGGACGAGGAACGCGAACGCGACCGGGACTCCGCCCGTCGCCCCGACCCAGGCGTAGACCGGCAGGAGCGGCAGGCCGATGGCGAACGGGAGCCAGGACCACGCGGTCCCCTTCAAGCGAAGGTCGTAGGCGTACCCGGTCAGGACGCCGGCGGCGGCGATGACGGCGGTCGCCGGACCCGCGACGAGCGACAGCCCGAGACCGAGGACGAGACTGGCGACGGCCACGGCCATCGCGGTCCGGCGCCCGACGAGGCCGGCCGCCAACGGCTTGCCGAGTTTGTGCCCCCGGTCCCGCTCGACGTCGGTCAGGTCGTTGACGGTCCCGATCGAGACCTGGAGGCTGACCATCGCGACACCGAGCAGTGCGGCGCGCGCCGCTGGAGCCCCGGCGACGCCGGCGAGGACCCCCGTGATGACGCCGTCGAGCAGGGACGGGAAGGGGTGGCCGAGCCGGATGAGGCCGCCGACTCGAGCCGACAGATCGGGCCCGCGCGTTCGCGAGCTCCGACGGGAGGCACCGGGCTCCCGCTCAGACGTAGACGAGGTCCTCGAAGTTCTCGACCAGGTATTCGATGAGGCGGTCGCGTCCATCGGGGGTCTCGCGACGGATCCCCGCCACGAGGCAATACAGGGTGATCGACGGGATCATGATCCGGCCCTGGGCATCTCGGCCGAGCGTCGCCGGCGGGCCCCCGCCTGCCGCATAGACCCGTTCGAGCGATCGATCGTCGATCCGGGTCGCCGTGCGGAAGTCGGACAGGACGCGCAGGACCCCGCGGCGGATCGCGATATCCCGCATCAGCTCGGAGGCCCAGGCATCGATCTGCGCGTCGTCCTGCTCGGCGAGCCGGGCTCGGTATTCGGCTGGATCGGCGGCCAGTCCGGTGGCTCCCACGGGTCCTCCTCGAGGGGGATGGTCGTTCGGCAGTATCGCAGGTTCAGCCGTCGCCTCGCAGACCGGGCCGCGTGGGGATGGTGGGTCGAGCACCCTCCGGCCACTCGTTGAAGATCTCGGTCAGGCGGAACCATAGGCTGCCGGAGGGTGGCCGGACGGGGTCCGGATACCCGCCGACGAGCTCGTGGAGGGCTGCCCAGCATCGTGAGGTCAGGTCATCGACGGCCGCCCGCGTCGGCCGCCCGGAGGTCTCGATCGGCTCGCCGACTCGGACCCGGATCCGCCGGCCGAAGGCCAGCCAGCTCGTCCCGTTGATGGCGACCGGGATGAGGGGGACGCCCGAGCGGATCGCAAAGAAGGCGGCACCCTCGTTCAGCTCCAGCAGCTCCCCTTCCCCGGCATGGATCCGCCCTTCGCCAGCGATCGCGAGGACGCCGCCGGCGGCGAGCACCGCCTCGACCGCTCGGGCCGCCTCCTTCAGGTCGGACTTGGCCGGCTTGAATGGGACCGCACTGCCCGTCCAGAGCATCAGGCGGTTCCGTCCGCCGTGTGACATGTCCTCCTCCTTGGGTCCGAAGAAGGACAGTCGGGGTCGCCAGCGCAGGGTCGCCATCAGCACGAACGGGTCCGTCCAGCTCTGATGGTTGAAGCAGATGACCGCAGGTCCCGCCCGCAGTCGGCCCTGGCCCTCGACGCGCACCCGGAACAGGGCCCGGATGGCGACCCAGGCGACGCCCATCGAGGCACCGTAGCGGATGCGCCGCCGCAGGGGTCCCACGCCCGGCCGCTCGCTCCGCGCGATCCCACCAGCCGCTTCCGTCATGGGATGAGTATCCCACCGCGGCGTTCGGCCACCGCGACGGCGCGCTTCGCTATCCCGCGCTCGGAAGTGCCTCCAGGTCGAGCCGCCCGATCCGATCGAGGACGAAGGACGCGGCCTCGCGGGCTCCGGGCGCCGGCGGGATGGCCAGGTTCGGGATCAGGACCACGGTCATCCCGGCGGCACGACCGGCGAGCACGCCGTTGAGCGAGTCCTCGACGACGAGACAGGTCCCGGGCGCGGCGCCGATCCGGTCCGCAGCGAGCAGGTAGACGTCCGGCGCCGGCTTGCCGAGCGGGACCTCGTCGGACGACACCACCGCGGCGAAGACCTCGACGATCCCGAGCGACTCGAGGGCCGCCGCGATGACCGCCGGATGACCGGACGAGGCGACCCCGACGGGGACCGAAGCGCCGATCCGGCGGACGGTCTCGACGGCGTCCCGGATGATCGGCGCGCCCTCCGCCCGATAGCGCTCGACCATCGCGTCGACGACCTCGTCCTCGATCGTCTCGCAAGGTAGGTCACCGAGATCGAGCCGTTCGCGCATCGTCGTCGACCAGCCGAACGAGTTGGCGCCCATGATCGCCGCCCGATCCGCCTCGGTCCAGGTCCGACCGTGACGCTCGGCGAAGTCGATGCGGACCTCGTCCCACCAGATCTCGGCATCGACGAGGACCCCGTCGAGGTCGAAGATCACCGCCTCGTACGGTCGGAGCCCGGGCCGCGAGGCCCTCCGCCGCGCAGGGCTCCCGGGCCGAGCCGTGCTCAACGCGGCGCCGGGCGACCGTCGAGGGCGGCGAGCAGAACGGCGATGAACGCGGCCAGGCGCTCGCACTCGTCGTCGACGACGTGGAGCACCTGGCTCTCGATCTGGAAGCTCAGCATCCGATGGCCGCCGTGGCTCTCGAGCGAGTAGTCGCCGACCTGCACGCGGTTCCAGCGAACGAGCTTGCCGGCGACCCGCGGTCCCTCCTGCGGCACGCTGACCCGGACGTTGATCATCGCCAGGCCGGCCGGCGTCGGCACGAGCATCGACCAGCGCGTCGGTTCGTCCCCCCAGGTGATCCAGCACTCCGGGTCCGGGGATGCCCCCAGGTCGACCAGGGCGGGGGTCAGGAGCGCCTCGACCTTGGGGGTCATCGCTGCCGCATGGGTCCCGTCCGCCCACCACGAGCTCAGCAACATATCGGCCTCCGGATCATGACATTCGGCAGTGGCGCGTCTTGCACCTGAGGCTACCATGTCGACCATGCGAGTCGACCCGAGATTCCTGCGCTGGGGCGTCTTCTTCGTTCTGCTCGGCGGCGTGCCGCTCGCGGTCCAGCAGGGTTGGGTGTCCGCCGACGCGCTGTCCGGCTACTGGCGATTCTGGCCGTTGATCCTCATCGGCGTCGGCGTGGGCCTGATCCTGCGCCGGACCCCGTTCCACTTCCTCGGCGGACTGATCGTGGCCGCCACCTTCGGTCTGCTGTTCGGCAGCCTCCTGGCGACCGGGATGAACGGCGGCGTCGGGTTCGGTTGCGTGAGCGATCGGTCCGGGACCGCGTTCGCGTCGACCAACGGGACCTTCGCCGGCGACGTCAAGGTCGGCATCGAGATGACCTGCGGCGACCTCAAGGTCAGCACCGGATCGGGTGGGACCTGGACGGTGACCGGGAGCTCGTCGAACGGTCAGACACCCGTCACCAACGCACAGTCCGACCGGCTGGAGCTCCGCGCGCCCGAGCGTTCCTGGTGGGGGTCGTTCGGGAACCAGAAGGGCGAGGACTGGACCGTGGTCCTGCCGACCGAGCCGACGATCTCGCTCAGCTCGACGCTCAATGCCGGGACCGCCAGCCTCGGCCTGGCGAACGCTCACGTGCGCGACCTGTCGATGACGACCAACGCCGGGAAGACCACGGTCGATCTGACCGGCGCCAGCATCCTGACGCTGTCCGCCACGGTCAACGCCGGGACGGCTGTGATCACCCTGCCGATGTCGTCGATGAGCGGCTCGGCGACGGTCAACGCCGGGAGCCTCGGGCTGTGCGTCCCATCGGGCGTCGATGTCCGGATCGAGTCGAGCTCGACGCTCGCGTCGAACAACTTCGCCCAGCAGGGCCTGGTCCAGACCGGATCCACGTGGACCACGCCGCCCTCGACGGGCGGGCTGTCCTCCGTCCACATCGATCTGTCGCTGACGGCCAACGCCGGATCCATCGAGCTGAACCCCACGGGAGGTTGCCGGTGAACGATCGTCTCTACCGCTCCCGTGACGACCGGATGCTGGCCGGCGTCGCGGGCGGCCTGGCCGAGCGGTTCGACCTCGACCCGGCGCTGGTCCGCGTGCTCTGGGTCATCGTCGCCTTCCTGTCCGGCGGCATCTTCCTGCTCGCCTACGTCGTGATGGCCATCGTCGTGCCGGAGGAGCCGCTCGGGGCCGGCACCTGGCCCGCGGGCGCGCCCATCGGGACCGCTTTCGCTTCGGAACGCTCGACCGCTTCCGGCGCCGCCACGACCGCCGCGTTCACCGCATCGACGCCACCCGAAGCCGGCGGACCCGGACCCGGACCGTCGGACGACCCTGCCGCCGGATCGGACCCGAGCGCCGTGCCCGACGTCGGCGCGGCGGTCGCTGGTGCCTCCGTCGCCGCCGACGCGCCGCTGTGGCCGGCGACCCCGCCCCCGGCCGCACCGCCGCCGATCGCACCATCCTCGGTCCCGCCGGAAGGTTCACCACCGCCGCCGTCGTGGACGGTCTCCGAGCGTCGGCGACGCCATGAACGACGTGGCGGCGGAGCGATCATCGGAGGGATCGTCCTCGTCCTGCTCGGGGGCTACTTCCTGCTCCGCACGATGGTGCCGGAGCTCGACGCCGGAGCGTTCTGGCCGGTCCTGCTCATCGTGATCGGGATCGCCCTGCTCATCGGCTCGGTCCGGCCGGGACGGTCGCCCGACGCCTGACCGGCTTCCACGCCGGGCCGGGACCATCGGGCCAGCGACGACGGAACCTTCGACTGCCTAGGATGGCGGTCGCATGGCTGTCGACTTCACACCGCTCACGGTCGCGTCCGCCCTCGGGATCGCCTTCGGGCTGGCCCTCCTCGCCAAGGGGATGGCCGGTCAGCGTTTTTTT